>NZ_DFRA01000030.1:0-150363 GCF_002378465.1 Empedobacter sp. UBA3475
AAAAAGGTTTTAGCCCGTAGGGTTTGTAAAATCTTTAGTGAAATGAAAACATTTTTAGTAGAGAGGTTTACGGCCTTGACTTTTTGGTTACTTTTTAGTCTGTTCCCCGAAGGGCATATGAATGTAAATAATTAAAATAGATAAGGAATGAATAAAAAAGTGACATTAAAGAATTTTTAATCTCAAATGTTGTTAAAAGTGGATTTTAATATTAAAAAAGGATGAAAAAAACCGGCATTAAAACTCTCACGTTAAGAAAATGTTTGAGAGAGTATTGATAAGATTTTTTATTTTATGAAGTTTTATGATAAACTAATGAAGCAAAAATCATAGTTTTATGCTAAATTTGAACTATTAATACAACTAACCAAATGCTAACTAAAATCTGGCTTTCATCTCCACATCTTTCAGGAAATGAAATGAAATATATTCAAGATGCTTTTGATAAAAATTGGATTACATCTATTGGTGACAATATTGATGGATTTGAGTTTGATATTCAAAAAGTGTTGAATACATCAAATCCAATTGTTGCATTAAATAGTTGTACTTCTGTTTTACATTTAGCTCTTATATTGCTAGGAGTGAAGAATGGTGATGAGGTAATCTGTCAATCGATGACATTCTCAGCAACAGCAAATCCAATTGCTTATCAAGGAGCTACACCTGTTTTTATTGATTCTGAAAAAGATACATGGAACATTTGTCCAATTGCATTAGAAGAAGCAATTAAAGATAGAATTTCAAAAGGAAAAAAACCAAAGGCGATATTAGCTGTTCATTTGTACGGAATGCCATATAAAGTAGACGAAGTACATGCTGTTGCTGATAAATATAACATTCCTGTGATAGAAGATGCTGCAGAAGCTTTAGGTTCTAAATACAAAGAAAAAGCAGCAGGGACTTTTGGTCGTTTTGGAGCGTTATCGTTTAATGGGAATAAAATTATAACAACTTCTGGTGGTGGAGCATTAGTTTGTCAAACACAAGAAGATAAAGATAAAGCAGTATTTTTAGCGACACAAGCACGCGATAATGCACCTCATTATCAACACTCACATATTGGGTACAATTACCGTATGAGTAATATTACAGCAGGTATTGGTCGTGGACAAATGGAAGTTCTACCAAGTAGAGTGGAAGCTCGTCGCGCAATGAACAAATTCTATCAAGATTTATTTGCGGATATTGATGGAGTAACTGTTTTTGTAGAACCAACTTCTGATTATTTTTCTAATCATTGGTTGTCAGCAATTTTAATTGATCCAAAAGTAGCGGGGAAAACGCGCGAAGAGTTGCGTTTAGCTTTTTTAGAAGATGATATCGAATCTCGTCCATTATGGAAACCTATGCACATGCAACCTGTTTTTGCTGATGCACCTTATTATGGAGGAAAAGTAGCAGAAGAATTATTCGAAAATGGTTTATGTTTACCTTCTGGTTCTAATTTGACAGATGCAGAACGAGAACGAATTACTGCTAAAGTAAAAGAAGTATTTGGAAAATAATTTTTAAAAATATAATATCAATCAAATCCTCTTAAGTTTTCTTAGGAGGATTTTTATTTATAAGAATTAGACGTTTTTAATAAAAGTACTCGAATAATTTGTTATAAGTTGATTATCGGTTAAATTTGTAATCAAATTGATCAGAAATTATGATTGACCAAATCAAACAATATATTGAAGAAGTAAAAAACTTCCATTCAACAAATGCTGCTGAAATTGAAGAATTCAGAATTAAATTTTTAGGAAAAAAAGGAATTTTAACAGACTTGTTTACACAGTTCAAATCTGTTCCGAATGAACAAAAAAAGGAATTTGGTCAAGTTGTGAATGAATTAAAAACATTGGCAACAGAAAAATCAACTGTTCTTAAAAATGAAATTTCAAACGAAGGAAAAACTGATTCTTCTATAGATTTGACGCGTCCTGGAGAGCCTTTTACATTGGGATCTCGTCATCCAATTAACATTACAAAAAATCGTATTATCGAGATTTTTAATCGCATTGGATTCAGCGTTTCTGAAGGGCCAGAAATCGAAGATGATTGGCACAATTTTACAGCGTTAAATTTGCCTGCACATCACCCTGCGAGAGACATGCAAGATACATTTTTCATCGAAACTGATCCAGATATCGTGTTGCGTACGCATACATCGTCTACGCAGATTCGTCATATGGAGAAAAATCAACCTCCAATGCGTTTCTTAGCGCCAGGTCGTGTTTACCGTAACGAAGCTATTTCGTCTCGTTCGCATATGATGTTCCACCAAATTGAAGGTTTATACATTGACGAAGGTGTTTCGTTTGCAGATTTGAAACAAACGTTAAGTTATTTTACAACTGAGTTATTTGGTAAATCTGAAATTCGTTTGCGTCCTTCATATTTCCCATTTACAGAGCCTTCTGCGGAGGTTGACGTGTATTGGGGATTAGAAACTGAAACTGATTATCGTATGACAAAGGGTACAGGTTGGTTAGAAATTATGGGATGTGGAATGGTAGATCCTAACGTTTTGCGCAATGTAGATATCGATCCTGAGAAATATTCGGGTTATGCATTCGGTATGGGAATTGAGCGTATTGCGTTGTTGTTGTATCAAATTGGGGATATCCGTTTGTACACAGAAAATGATAAACGTTTCTTAGAGCAATTTCAATCAGAATTATTTTAAGATGAATAGAATATAAATAAAAAAAGGAGCTCAAATTGAGTTCCTTTTTTTATTTACTACCTTTATGTAAACAAATGTTATTCATGAAAATACTCAATTCAAAACAGATAAAAGAATGGGATCAATTAACGATCAAACATCAAAATATATCCTCTTGGGATTTGATGGAGCGAGCTGTATTGAAATTGACTGAAAATATAGTGAATGATATTCCCTCTAAAGAATCACCCATTATTATTTTTTGTGGAAAAGGGAATAATGGAGGAGATGGATTGGGAGTTGCAAGAGAACTGAAAAAATTAGGGTATAAAACATTGATTTATATATTGAAATCAGAGAATTATAGCGAAAATAATGTAAAGAATCAACAACTTTTGAGTTCTGATGATTTACATTTTTTTAATGTGAATGAAGAGTTACAACTTCCTGAAAATTCAGTTATTATCGATGCTATTTTCGGAATTGGAATTAATCAACCTTTGCATGATGATTGGAATTCAGTCTTCAATCAAATAGCAGAGTCAAATCCGACGCAAATTATCTCGATAGATTTGCCTTCTGGTTTTATTGCTGATTCTCCTATGCAAAAATATTTTCCGTGTTGTAAATCAAATAAAACATATACTTTTCAGGTTCCTAAATTAGGTTTATTATTTCCTGAAAATCAGATTTATACCGATGAATTTATTTTGTTAGATATTGGATTAGAACAAAATGTGAGTAATGAATTTGAGACAAATTATTATTTTATACAGAAAAATGATGTTCAGAAATTTCTAAAGAAACCAAGTCAGTTTTCGCACAAAGGTACATTTGGTCATACGTTGATAATTGGTGGAAGTTTAGGAAAAATAGGTTCAATTATTTTAAGTGCAAAAGCAGCCTTGAAGACGGGTAGTGGTTTGGTAACGACTTATACTCCTCAATGTGGATTAAATATTTTGCAAACAAATTTGATAGAATCAATGAGTTTGACTGATGATTCAGAAAAACAAATTGAACATTTTCCTGAGATAAAAATTTATCAAGGAGTTGCTGTTGGAATGGGAATGGGACAACACCCAACTACAGAAGAAAATTTTATCAATTGGATTAAGAATCAACAACAACCTTTGGTGATTGATGCTGATGCATTAAATTGTTTAGCTAATCAGAAAGATTGTTTTACGTTGATTCCACAAGATTCAGTTTTAACACCGCATCCAAAAGAGTTACAACGTTTAATTGGAGAATGGGAAAATGATTTTGAGAAATTAGAAAAAGTTAAAAAACTTGCTGTTTTTCATCAATTGACATTTATTATAAAAGGTTTTTATACTGCAGTTATTACATCCGAAGGTAAAATTTATTTCAATTCGACAGGAAATTGGGGAATGGCAACTGCTGGATCTGGAGATACGTTGAGTGGAATTATTGCGTCGCTAATTGGACAAGGTTATCATTCATCAGAAGCTTCAATTTTAGGTGTTTATTTACATGGATTGGCTGGAGATTTGGCTGTAAATAAAATTCATCCACATAGTTTAATTGCGTCAAATATTAGTGATTTTATCAGTGAAGCTTATTTTTATTTGGATTCGAATTTTTGAAAAAATAACAAAAAAACGGAACTCAATTTGAATTCCGTTTTTTGTTGAATATCTTTTCTAACTTGGTTTTATCAATTTGTTGATTGTTGACTTCTACAAAATAATCTTGTTGCCAATTTTGAGTTTTCTCCGCTTGTTTATTTTCAGGTTTTACCCAATTCGGATAAACTCTAAAACCTCGTTTTCCTTCTTTTTTAATTGAGCTCAAAATATGTTTTTCAATTAAAATTGATTTCGGAAAAATATAAAAACCTAGTTTAGAATCATCTTCTGCCGCAATAATGTAATAATCAAAACCATCATTTTCGCCGAAAGGTTTGGTTTGTTTAGCTGTATTTCGTTTCCATAATGTTACAAATTGACCAACTTTTTTAGGCGTAATTTTCGCTTTTCTAAATTTTATAGAAAATTCTTTAACATTGAAATTATACCCTATATATTCGTCACATTCTGCATCTTTTTCAAGAGTTGAAATGGATAAATTCGAAGATTTTAGAACAAAATCTTCGAATTTTTGAATAATTTCAATCATTTATTTCAATTGTTGATAAAAGTATAAATCATACGTTGGAAATAAATTTGGATAGAAAATTTTTCCTAAATCATTCAAAATAATATCTGGACGAAGAATTCCTTGCTCAAAATAATCATTCGAACCTTTTGCATTCATTCGTTTGTTGTAAGCGTAGACATTTCCTTTCTTAAACGCATCAAACCACGCATAATTTGGATAAGAAGCTTTCATTTCTGCCAAAGAATTCACGTTTGTTGCATTGATCCAATAATTTGCAGATTTTCCAGCTGTATAAACTTCTTCAAATGTTAAACTTAAACTATTTTCACCTGTTTTATTCTTGAAAATATAATTTCCTTTCGCATCGTCTATCAATTTTGCTTGCAACAAGTCATTTGTCGGAACGTACCAAATGTCGCCATACATTGTATTCACAATTGTTGAAACATTACCTTGTGCTTTGGTTTGAATGATATTTTTGATTGAATCGTAATTATTTTTAACCGTTTCTACGCGTTTTTCAGCTTCTGTATCTTTTCCGAATAATTTTCCGAAAACCTTCAAATACTCAACTTGTCCTATTGGATTTTGCTCTTTGTATTCATCTAAATACAATACTTTTATCCCATTTTGTTCCAATTGTTGATGAAATTTTGCCAAAACAGGATTTGAATTTGCAATAATCAATTGAGGCTTATTTTTTAAGATAATTTCTGTGAATAATTCGTTTGAATTTCCAACTTTTAAGATTGATTTATTCGCAATTCCTTCGGCTATTTTAGGATTGTAAATAAAATCTGCATCGCAAACTCCTTTGATTAAGTCAAGACTTTCTAATTGATCTAAAAACGTCACGGCAGATGAAGTTTCAACCATCACAGTTTTGATAGGCAAGTCTTTTTTATCAAATGAAATTGTATTTCCAGAAGATTTTATCGTGATTGTTTCGTTGTTTTCTTCGATAGAAATATTTTTTGCAAACTGAAAAGTTGTATTTTCTTGTTCAGTTTTAACAGCTTCTTTCGACTGTTTACAACTACTAATGGCAAGAAGAACGAATGAGGTTAGAATAAATTTTTTTATCATTTGGATTGAATTTAGAGCAGGCAAGTTAAGAAATAGGATGAAATCATAAAAAAATATTTTTGTAAGCAATTGATTCGTTGTAAATTAAATTAATGTTTAGAATTTTTCTTAAAAAGATTAGGTTTTTACGATGAAAGTGCTGTATATTTGCATTCGAAAATAAAGGAAAATACTTTCAATTATTTCAAACGGCCGAGTGGCGCAACTGAATAGCGCACTTGATTACGGCTCAAGAGGTTACAGGTTTGAATCCTGTCTCGGTCACAAAAATGCTCAGCGGCAATCGTTGAGCTTTTTTTATGAATGTTAAATTCTATTGTTATCAATAAAAAAGTCCATCTACAAATTGTAAATGGACTTTTTGGATTTTTATTATTTCTTTCTGAAGTAAACTTCAATAGGAACTCCTTCAAAATTGAATTCCTTTCTCAATTGATTTTCGATAAATCGTTTGTAAGGATCTCTAATATATTGCGGCAAGTTACAGAAAAACGCAAATTGAGGCGTTTTTGTAGGTAACTGCGTTACATATTTGATTTTGATGTATTTTCCTTTTACTGCAGGTGGAGGTGTAATCTCGATAATCGGTAACAAGGTTTCGTTTAATTTACTTGTTTTGATACGACGACTGCGGTTCTCGTAAACTTCGATAAATGTATCCACAGCTTTCAAGACACGTTGTTTTGTAAGAGCCGAGATAAACAACACAGGAACGTCTGTAAAAGGCGCAATACGTTTTAGAATAGCATCTTTGTATTCTTTCATTGTATTGGTTTCTTTTTCCAATAAATCCCATTTGTTGATTAAGATGACCACACCTTTTCGGTTACGTTCTGCTAAATAAAGAATATTCAAATCTTGTGCTTCAATACCACGTTCTGCATCAATTACTAAGACACAAACGTCGCATTCTTCGATTGCACGAACCGAACGCATCACAGAATAAAATTCTAAATCTTCGCTTACTTTTCCTTTTTTACGCATTCCGGCAGTGTCTACCAAAACAAATTCGTGTCCAAATTTATTGTACAACGTTTCGATAGAATCACGTGTTGTTCCTGCGATATCCGTTACAATATTACGTTCTTCACCTAATAATGCATTGATTAATGTAGATTTTCCAGCATTTGGACGACCTACGATTGTAATTTTAGGTAAACCTTCGAATGGATCAATGTGTTGTTCTTCTTTAAAACAATCTACCACATCATCTAATAATTCACCTGTTCCACTTCCGCTCATTGCAGCGATAGTGTACATTTTTTCGAATCCTAAGTTATAAAACTCATAAGAATCTTCTAAATTTTTGTTGGTATCGACCTTATTCACAACTAAGAATGTAGGCTTCTTAGTGCGTCTTAAAAGGTTGCCAACTTCCTTATCCATATCCGTTAAACCAACTTGATTGTCTACCATGAACAAAATTACATTTGCTTCATCAATAGCCAATTCAACTTGCTTGCGGATCTCTTCTTCAAAGGTATCATCTGAACCAACGACATACCCTCCGGTATCGATTACGGTAAACTCTTTTCCATTCCAATCAGATTTTCCATAATGACGATCACGTGTAACACCAGAAGTGTCATCAACGATAGCTTGTCTTTTTTGGATCATTCTGTTGAAGAACGTAGATTTACCAACGTTTGGTCTTCCTACAATTGCAACTATATTTGACATTTTGCAAAGGTATAATTTTTAGAATTATTTTTTACATTAATTTTTTGATTGAGAAAGTATTGTAAATAAAAAAGGTTAGATAAACTCTAACCTTACTCAATTTTTATTTTACAACTTTAAGAAGTTCTTTTTCAGCAACCACTTTTCTAAGGCCAGAACTTGAGAAACGGTGGTCTCTTGAATTGTAATACAATTCGATTCCTTTTTCTTCACAATATTTACGTCCTGTGAAGTTTTTATCTTGATATTCAATACCTAAAATACGCACATCAATTTTGAAAGATCTCAAAACATCTTCCAAATCTTCTTCAGTTGCATAAGGCACAATTTCGTCAACAAATTTGCAACCTTTTAACTGAATGTAGCGTTCTACAACAGTTTGTGTTGGTTTGTTTTTTTCTGGTCGATCTAATGTTGGATCTGTTTGTAAACCTACAATCAAATAATCGCAATGTTGTTTTGCGTCTTCTAGCATTTTGATATGTCCCGCATGAAGCAAATCAAAAGCACTAAATGTAATTCCGATTTTCATAGTGAATTAGTTTAGTCTTTTATAGTTAGTTTTTATTAATCTTCAGATGATCGGTTGTAATCATCTTCAATTCGAATGATGTCTTCCTCACCAAAATACGTACCATGTTGAACTTCGATAAAAATTAGAGTCTCATTACCTATGTTCTGAATACGATGTTTTGCTTTTAATGGAATAATAACGACTTCACCTGCTTTGTATTCATATTCTTTATCATCAAGTGTTACCATTGCAGTACCCTGAACAATTGTCCAAACTTCTGCACGATGATTGTGGTATTGGTAAGACAAACGCCCGCCAACATTCACTTCTATTCTTTTTAATTTATATATATCGGTGTCCTCTAATACGTAGTACGAACCCCAAGGTCTATTTCCTATTTCCATGTTTTATGCAATTTACGGAATATTTAGATACAACTCTAAAATACTCGATGAATAAATTGTTATGTTCATTCAAAAAAAAAACCTCAAACACATGCTTGAGGTTTTATAAATGTGGTGGTGCCTCCAGGAATCGAACCAGGGACACAAGGATTTTCAGTCCTTTGCTCTACCAACTGAGCTAAGGCACCGTCATTTTGGATTGCAAATATAAGAAGGTTTGTTTTATATTTCCAAAATTATTTTTAAATATTTTCTATTATTTTTTTAATGAATTGATTTTTATTCATTTATTTTTATAAAAATTACGAATTGGTAACAAATGGAATGGTCAATCACACTTTTGCACATCTGGAATTTTATCAAAGAATGGTATTGGGTTCCGCTTACCGTCCTTTATATAATGGTGATTGTTACTATTTTGATCGAAAATCGAAACCCTACTAAAACAATTGCATGGATACTGGTGATTGTTTTTCTACCGTTTATTGGAATAATCTTATATTTTTTCTTTGGACAGAAATTTAAAAAAGATGAATTTTTTAAACATATAGATAAGAATCATCAAAAAATCATCAATGAAAAATGGGCTGAAATGGATCAATTTGTTCACGATGATTTAGATAAAGTAAATGCAAGAATTGGTTCTTTGTCACAGGTTTATCGTTATTTAAATAATGCAAGAGTTTCTTATCCTGCAACAAATAATAAAGTAAAGTTGTTGACAAATGGAGAAGAAAAATTTCCTCTTTTTTTGGAAGCTTTACGTGAAGCTAAAAATCATATTCATCTCGAATATTACATTTTTGGTGAAGATCATATTGGAAATGAAATCATTGATATTCTGATTGAAAAAGCTAAAAATGGTGTAGAAGTTCGTGTAACTGCGGATGATTTTGGATCATCAAAACTGAATAAACATCACTCAAGATTTGATGGAACAGGTGTGGAGTTTCAAACATTTTTACCTGTTCGATTTTCTTCTTTGGCAAATTCTAATTACCGTAATCACCGTAAAATTTTGATTGTTGATGGTAAAAAAGCATTTTTAGGAGGAATTAACATTAGTGATAAATACATCAATCAAAATGGTGTAATAAGTCCAAATAATAAGATTTATTGGCGTGATACTTCTGTGATGATTGAAGGAGATTCTATCAATAGTTTGCAATTGCATTTTTACTTAAATTGGATGATGACGGAAGGCAAAAAGTATAATATTTCTGATTCAAATTATTTTTACAATTCTCAAAGTAAGATTTTTGAAGATGCTGCAACTGTTAGTTTCGGACTTTCTTCGCCTGGTAGTGATGTACATTCGGCAATGGAAGCGATGATTTTGGCAATTACTTTAGCGAAAAAGAAAGTGCAATTGTGTACACCATATTTTATACCAAGTGACGAATTTAAGACAGCGATGATGATTGCTGTTTCGAGCGGAGTAGAAGTGGAGTTGATTATCCCTAAAAAAGGCGATTCTATTGTAGTGCAACAAGCGTCATTATCATTCCTAAAACCTTTGATGAAGCGGGGTGTAAAAGTTTATTTATACGAAAAAGGATTTATTCACGCCAAAACAATAACGGTTGATGATAAATTGGCTTTTATTGGAACAGTGAATTTAGATTATCGTAGTTTTATGATTAATTTCGAGATTACTTCGGTGATTGAAAATGCAACGTTATTGCAACAAATGAGTGCTCAATTTGATATAGATAAAGAGGATTCAGAATTATTAACTATTGAAAAATGGGAAAATAGACCTTGGTATAACCGTGCGTTTGCATCGATTTGTAGATTATTAGCACCGATATTGTAAATATTTATTATATTTAATTTTAAATCAAGGTAATATGAAAAAGCTATCTTTGTTATCAATTGGAAAAATTGCTATAGGTGCAGTTCTAGCTTATGGTTTTCTAAATTTTATAGATCAACCAGATGTTATGATTGAATCTTTTAAAACTGGATTTTTAGAAGGAATCTTAGGAAAATAAAACAAAAACCTCCACTTCAATTAAAGTGGAGGTTTTTGTTTTTTATTGATTTTTAAAATCTTCGATTTCTTTTCTAATTTCTTCATATCGACTTCTCAAATCGTCTGAAATATTATTCGGGATATCTTTTATTTTCTTCAATTGAAGCGAAATAAAAATAGCAAATAATCCTGATGAAATTACAGCTAATCCAAGCCAAGCTACTGCTGTTAAACCTGCTAATTGTGGAGATGATAATAAAATTAGGGAAATGATTAATCCAATAATAGCTAAGAACAGAGAAATTCCCCAATCTTTTACGCCATAATTTTTTAGGTCGAAAGCATAACTAATTCCAGAAATTGAGCGGAATAACACTAAGAACCCAACATAATAAGCAAAAACTTCTAAGCTTAAAATAGGATTAACAACTAACATAAATCCAACAATTGTTGTGATAATTCCATACGTTAATGTCCAGCCCCAACTGTCAATTTCATCTTTATTTGAGATCGAAAAAACAATTTCCGAAATTCCAGAGAATAAAAAAGATACAGCAAAAAATACTGAAAGTGCAACATACGATGCTGTTGGAAATGCGAATGTATAAATTCCAAGTCCAACGAATAATAATCCAATGATTAATAAAATCCACCAATATTTGACAGAATTTTTGATTGATTTGTAAAAAGTACGAGCCATTTTGAAAAAAAAATATTTAAAATTATAGACTTAAAATTAAGAAATATTCTAATTAAACCTCTATTTTTTTGTTTTTTTATAATGATTATTGATTTCTTAAAATTCAGGATTTATTTCATGCTTACTAAAAATTAAATACTCTTAACTTTGAAGTTCGCTTAAAAATCAACGAAAATGAAGTATGGAATAGAGGCGGCTTCTATCTACGTTCCGCATATATATTTACCAATAAAAGATTTAGCAATTCAGCGCAATATTGATCCTGATAAACTTGAAATAGGATTAGGATTAAAAAAAATGTCTGTTTTAGATGTTCATGAAGATACAGCAACTATCGCTGCGAATGCTTTGTTGAAATTAATCACAGATTTTGATATAAATCCAACTGAAATCGGACGAATTTATTTAGGAACAGAAAGCGCTTTAGATGGAGCAAAACCAACCGCAACTTATGCAGTACAATTGGTAGAATCTGTTTTGGCTAAACAATTTGGTGAACGACCTTTTAGACATACAGATGTTGTGGATATGACGTTTGCGTGTGTGGGTGGAGTAGATGCGATTCACAATTCTATTGATTATGTTCGTGTAAATCCAGCTAAAAAAGCAATTGTAATTGCAGCCGATTATGCAAAATATGGCTTAGAATCGACGGGAGAATATACGCAAGGTGCTGGTGCAGTAGCGATGTTAATCTCGAATCAACCAGATTTGATTGCGTTTGATAACAATTGGGGAATTGGCATGGAATCTGTTTTTGATTTCTTTAAACCACATCAATCAACTTCTGATGAAGCGATTTTGAATGCTTTAGGAACAACAAAATCTGAAATCGAAATTTTTTCAGATGAACCAGTTTTCGAAGGGCAATATTCTAACGAATGTTATAAGAATAGAGTAAGAGAAGCTTATTTTAATTTTAAAGAAAAAGCAGGTGTTGAAGGAAAATTGTACGAAAATTGGCGATATATTGCTTTTCACTTGCCTTATGCATTTCAAGGAAAAAGAATGTTTTCGGATGTTTTTGCGTTAGAAAATGGTCAAGATAATTCGAATGATAACTTGAAAATTGTTTCAAAATCGGATGAATATAAAGCGTTAATCAAAGAAAAAGTAGAACCAACTCAACGTGCTTCTTCTGAGATCGGAAATATGTACACAGCTTCTGTTTTCACGGCATTTTTATCGGCTTTACAAGTGAGTGCTGATAATGATGAAGAGTTGAATGGAAAAACTGTTGGATTTATTGCGTATGGTTCTGGATCTAAATCGAAAGTTTTTCAAGGACAAATTGGTGAAGGTTGGAAGAATGTGATGAATAAAATGGATTTGTTCAATTATTTGAATCAAAGAGAAGCGATTTCTTTTGAACAATACCAAGATCTACACAATAAAAATCTGAAAACATCTATTAATGATTCGAAAGGTTTTGCCTTAGATCGCATTGAAACTGAAATTCCAGATTTGAAAGGTGCAAGATATTATACTTACAAAGGATAAAAACATAAAAAAAATCGCTCATATGAGCGATTTTTTTTATACTATTTTCTGTTTCCACTTTCCACGTTTAAAAAGAATAAATGCTAAAATTGCAATAAACGTTTCCGAAACAGGAATTGCTATAAAAACGCCTTCTTATTTTAGGTTGAAATGATACGTTAATACATACGCTAATGGAATTTGGAATAACCAAAATCCAACAAAATTGATAATCGTTGGCGTCATTGTATCGCCCGCGCCGTTAAAAGCATTCATCATTACCATTCCAATTCCGTATAATAAGAAACCAGTTGCCAAAATGTACATTCCTTCTTTTGCAACAATTTTGATATGTTCTTCTGTTGTAAAAATTGAGACTAAATAATTGCTTAATCCATAGAAAATAACACTTACAATCAACATGTAAATGATGTTAAATTTCATGGTCATAAGGACCGATTTTTCAGCTTTTTCGGGATCTTTATTTCCTAAATTTTGACCAACTAAAGTTGCCGCAGCATTACTCAATCCCCAAGCAGGTAACATAAAAAACATCATCAAACGTAAAGCAGTTTGATAACCAGATGAGGCAATTTCTCCACCAGATTGAGCAACAATTCGAGCGAGAATAATCCAACTACAACTTGCAATAATATATTGTACAATAGCAGGAACTGCAATTTTTACAATATTGATAATTAGTTTAGATTTTGGAACGAAATAACTCCATTTGATTTGAATTAATGAATCTTTTTTCGTTAAACCATACAATTGATAAACCACACCACCACTTCTACCAATTGCAGTAGCTAAGGCTGCTCCTTCTAATCCCATTTCAGGAAAAAAGAACCATCCGCGAACAAGAATTGGACACAGAATAATATTTATTCCGTTAGCTAACCACAAACTTTTCATCGCAATTGCTGCATTTCCAGCTCCGCGAAAAATTCCGTTAATCAAGAATAATAATACAATTGATAAACAACTTGCCATCATTATTTTAGTAAAATTCTTCCCGTATTCTGCGGCTTGTTCAGATGATCCCATCCAAATCAATAAATCTTTGGCGAATATAAATCCGAAAATACTCAACAGAATTGTAATGATTATCGATAATAAAATTGCTTGCGAAGCACTTTCCGAAGCTTTTTCGGGTTTCTTTTCTCCAATTCTTCGTGCAATAATGGCAGTTGCAGCCATACTTATTCCTATTGAAATCGAATAAACAATTGTTAATAAAGATTCTGTAAGACCAACGGTTTGTATGGCGAAAGCGCTTTCTTTTAAATGTCCTACAAAATATAAATCGACCAATGCAAAGACAGATTCCATCACCATTTCGAACATCATCGGAATTGCTAATAGAAAGACTGATTTTTTGATTGGTAACGCGGTTAAATCTAAGTTTTCGCTTGAAAAAGATTGTTTAATTAACGAAAAAATAGACCCAATTTTGGCTGTTAAAGACTTTTCTACAGTCATTTTTTTGGTTTTAAAAAAATTAAAAATACTTGATAAATTTTTAAATCAAAATGAATTTAACGTTAAGTTGCCGCGAAGTTGTAAGTATTCATTTCAATTAAAATCTGAGAGGATTTTGCCCAAAAATAAATCATTTTTTTCAATACCAATTTATCTTTTTGATTTTATTATCTTTACCAAAACAGCTATACTAAGAAGAAATGAAAAAAACTGCTTTTATTTTATTTAATGTTGCCCTTATGGTAGGAGTGAATGCACAGAGTTATAAGAAAAAGTATCCAGATTCAAAAAAAATTGATCATGTTGATACGTATTTTGGAGAGAATGTACAAGATCCATATCGTTGGTTGGAAGATGATTTGTCTGAAGATACTAAGAAATGGGTAATTGAACAAAATAAAGCAACTTATGCTTATTTGAATGAAATTCCATTACGTACACAATTGAAAAAATCGTTGACGGATATCTGGAATTACGAGAAAATTTCGACTCCTTTTAAAGAAGGAGATTATACGTATTACTACAAAAATGATGGTTTACAACAACACTCAGTTTTGTACCGTAAATTAGGTGAAAATGGAACAGAAGAAGTTTTTTTAGATCCGAATAAATTCTCGAAAGATGGTTCTGTTTCGTTGGCTGATGTTAGCTTTTCTAAAGATGGAAGCTTAGTTGCCTATTCAATTTCAGAAGGTGGATCAGATTGGAGAAAAGTAATTGTTCTTAACGCAAAAGATAAAACACAAGTTGGAGAAACATTGATTGATGTTAAATTCTCTGGAACAGCTTGGAAAGGAAACGACGGTTTCTACTATTCGTCTTATGATAAACCAAAAGGATCTGAATTATCTGAGAAAACAGATCAACACAAATTATATTACCACAAATTAGGAACAGCTCAGAAAAAAGATCAATTGATTTTTGGAGGAGCAGAAACACCTCGCCGCTATGTTGGTGCTTATTTGACGGATGATGAGCGTTTCTTAATTATTACAGCTGCAAATACAACAACTGGAAATGAGTTGTATTATCAAGATTTGTCTCAAGCAAATAGCCCAATCAAAACAATTGTGAATAATTTTGATACAAATACTTCTGTGATTGATAACGATGGAGAGACTTTCTACATTTTTACAAATAACAAAGCACCAAACAATAAAGTAGTTAAAGCAACTATTTCTGATTTGAGCGAAGCTGCTTGGAAAATAGTTATTCCAGAAACTGAAAATGTATTATCTGTTTCTACAGGAGGAGGTTATTTATTTGCTAAATACTTAAAAGATGCAATTTCGGTTGTGGAGCAATACAAATATGATGGATCAAAAGTCCGTCAAATTACATTGCCAGGCGTTGGTTCTGCATCAGGATTTGGAGGAAAAAAATCAGAGAAAGAAATCTATTTCGGATTTTCAAATTATATCACACCATCTACAAGCTACAAATACAATGTAGAAACGGGATCTTCGGATGTTTACATTAAACCAAATGTAAAATTTAATTCAGATGATTACATTTCTGAACAAGTTTTTTATACGTCAAAAGATGGAACAAAAGTTCCGATGATTATTACGTATAAAAAAGGATTGAAGAAAAATGGTAAAAATCCTACAATCGTTTATGGATACGGAGGATTCAATATTAGTTTAACGCCAGGATTTAGTCCAGCAACTGCTGCTTGGATTGAAAATGGTGGAGTTTACGCTGTTCCAAACTTACGTGGAGGTGGAGAATATGGTAAAAAATGGCACGATGGAGGGCGTCAATTCAATAAATTAAATGTTTTTAATGATTTCATTGCTGCTGCAGAATATTTACAGAAAAATAATTATACTTCACCAGATTTTACTGCATTATCAGGAGGATCTAACGGAGGATTATTAGTTGGCGCAACAGAAACAATTAATCCAAAAATAGCAAAAGTAGCATTGCCTGCGGTTGGGGTTTTAGATATGTTACGTTATCATACGTTTACTGCTGGTGCAGGTTGGGGTTATGACTACGGAACTGCTGATGACAGCAAAGAAATGTTCGAGTATTTGAAAGGTTATTCACCAGTTCACAATGTAAAAGAAGGAACATGTTATCCTGCTACATTAGTCACAACAGGAGATCATGATGATCGTGTAGTTCCTGCGCATTCGTACAAGTTTGCGGCTAATTTACAAGCGAAACAAGCGTGTGATAATCCAGTTTTAATCAGAATTGAAACGAAAGCTGGTCACGGAGCAGGTCGTTCGACAGAAGTTGTGATTAATGAAACAGCTGATAAATATGCATTCACTTTGTGGAACATGGGAATCAAAAAATTGAAATAATTATAATTTAATTCATTCAAAACCATCTGATTATTCAGGTAGATTTTTTAATTTTATAGGGTTAAAAATTTTAAAAATAATGAACACAAAAACATACGCAGCGTTTAATGAAACTGATCCATTAGCGCCACACACAATAGAACGTCGACATTTACATGCGAAAGATATTTTTATAGATATCGAGTATTGTGGAGTTTGTCACAGCGATATTCATACAGCGAAAGGCGATTGGGGAAAACCAAATTATCCAGTTGTTCCAGGGCACGAAATTATTGGTCGAGTAAAAGAAATTGGTTCTGATGTAACAAAGTTTAAAGTTGGAGATTTGGTTGGAGTAGGTTGTATGGTAGAATCTTGTCAACATTGTCATTCTTGCGACGAAGGTTTGGAGCAGTATTGTGAAAATGGTTTTACAGGAACGTACAATTCTAAAAACTCGAAACATGGTGGAATCACTTACGGTGGTTATTCAGAAAACATCGTGGTAGAAGAAGATTTTGTGCTTCACGTACCCGAAAATATCGATGTAAAAGCTGCTGCGCCATTGTTGTGTGCGGGAATTACAACGTGGTCGCCTTTGCGTCACTGGAATGTAAAATCGGGCGATAAAGTTGGTATAATTGGTCTTGGAGGTTTGGGACATATGGGTGTTAAATTTGCAAAAGCAATGGGTGCTCATGTTGTGATGATTACAACTTCTGAATCTAAAGGTGAAGATGCAAAGAAACTTGGAGCTGATGAGGTTTTGATTTCGAAAGATGCAACGCAAATGAAAACGCATGCAAATTCATTCGATTTTTTATTGAATACAATTCCTGTGAAACACGATGTTAATCCATATTTACAATTATTAAAATTAGATAAAACAATGTGTATGGTTGGAGCTATCGAGCCTTTAGATGCTGTTCACGGAGGTTTATTGATTATGAAACGTCGTAATTTAGCAGGATCTTTAATTGGAGGAATCAAGGAAACACAAGAAATGTTAGATTTTTGTGGAGAACATAATATTGTGTCTGATGTCGAAATGATCGATATTCAAAACATTAATGAAGCTTACGAGCGAATGATGAAATCTGATGTGAAGTACCGTTTTGTGATTGATATTAAATCATTGAAAGAATCTTAATCTTAGATATAGAAACAAAAAAATCCGCTTAACGAGCGGATTTTTTTTTGAGTTTTTAAGTTCTATTTCGCAACAGAATCTTTTGTTGTTCCTGCTGGATTTACAGTTTTCGAAGAATCTACCGTAACTCCTTCTACAGAATCTGCCGAAGGAATTTCTGCTTTTTCAACATTTACAGAATCTTCAATAACTGTTGTTGGTTCTCCTACACTTGTTGGTTCTTGTTTACAAGAAATTGCTGTGAAAGAAATCGCTGCGAAAGCGAATAACGCTAATTTTTTCATTTGATTTTTTTGTTTAATCTATTCTACAAATTATTTTTTCTCTGTTGTTGTAGTCGTAGTTGTTTCAACTTTTACAGGAGTTTCTTTTACAACTGCCGAATCTTTGATAACAACAGAATCTTTTCCTACAGAGTCAATTTTTACAGAATCTTCGATTGTTGTAATCGTGTCATTTTTTACTTCTGTTTCAGTTTTTGTTTCTTTCGATCCAAATAAATTACAAGATGTTAGACCAAATGAAGTTCCGATTACTCCTAATACGATTACGTTTAATGCTAATTTTTTCATAACTTTAATTTTTGATATGTTTAATTGATTTTTTTTTCTTGATTTTTTCAATCATTTTGTTGAACCAAAGTTAAGCAGACATCAAAGTTTTTTGAAGTAAAATAGTTGTAAGATGATTGTAATCCAATCATCTAATATTCAACAAATGTTTTACAACAAAAGAAATCATTTAACAAAGCATTAATAAAGAAATACAACTCAACATATCAAAAAAATTATTTTATTTGTAGTTGTATTAAAAGAAAATTTGTAAAATCGAAATTATTTTACAAAATATTGAAAACCAACTTTATAAATTTTATTTTTTTGAGCAAATTTACAGATATAGAAATTTTCGAAATTCTGAAAAAAACGATTTCAAATCGATTTTTGGAAGAAAATTCTGCTCAATCCGAAAATATCTCCGATTGGAAGGGGCAAGAAATTACATCTTTTCAAGACGATTTATTCAATAAAACCAGATCTACTGTTAGTGAAAAATGGTTTTATACGTATTTTAAGTCAGATTTTAAGAAACTTCCGCGTATTGATATGCTCAATCTTTTGGCACAATATTGTGGATATAAAAATTGGGCACACTTTCTTAATGTTCAGAAAATCGAACATTTTGGTCCAAATAAGACTGAAGAATCGACGATTGAAGCAACAGAAAACGAAAATTTTTCATCAGAACATATAATTCCAGAAGAATCTGAAGTAGAGATTCCAGCAGAAGTTAAACCATCAACAGAAAAAGAAATAATTCCGGTAAAAGAGAAAGTTGCTAAAACAAAACCTAAGCTAAAATTGATTTCGATAATAGCAGCAGCAGTTGTTTTGTTGAGCGGAATTGGAGCAACTATTTATTATTCAATTTTTGGTCAGCGAGAATATGAATTTTGTTTTGTAGATTCGGATAGACAAGCTGCAATTACCAATTCTGTTGAGGTTACAATTATTAGAGATGGTTTTACGCCACTTTATTTATCAACGAAAACAGGTTGTATCAAATTCGAATCGCAAAAAGATACAATCAAGATGTTTGTGAGTTCACCTTATTATAAACAAGATACGTTTAAGGTTAATTTGCATCAATATAATCAGCCAGAAAAGCTTTTGTTAGAGCCAGATGATTATAAAATTATGCTGTATTATTATTCGAATTCAGCAAAAGATCTGAAACAACGAATTTCTAAGCTAAATCAAATGATTGCGGATGATGCGTTGATTTATCAAGTGTATGACAATGATTTTTTTGGTGTAGAGATTCTTTCGAAACAACAATATATCAATTTAGTTACAATGCCTACGACATCGTTAAAGAATTTTTCTTTGATCGAATCGGAAAGGAAAAATGGAAAAATTGTGAAATTAAAATTTAAAATCCAGCAAGATGAGAACGATAAGTAAAATAGTTCAGTTTAGCATGATATTGCTGATGAGTGTTTGGATGATATTTTCGTGCAAAGACGATAAATATAAAGGAGATTATAACCCAGAAGCGATAAAAGGTTACAAAAACGAAGCATCGACAGTAAGTAATAAAATGGATTCGGTAGAAGCTGTAAATTTTATTGCAAAACAAAAATTGCGCGAGTTTTTCGAGCTTTCGGCGCTGGCATCTAATACCAATGATACGGTTGTTGATAGTTTGTTGAGAGATCAATTGTTATCTTATTTTCCTAAAAAAGATACGACCGAAATATTTTCGTTATTGAGAGAACTTCGTTCGAAAAAAGTAACATTTACTTCCGTTTCTAAATTTGCAATTTTACCAAAAGATTCAATTACACCAGACTCTATTAAGCGAATTGCGTATACAATTAATTATTTCAATTCGGATAAAAAGTTAATCGAAACCAATAATCATGTTGGGGTATTTGTGTTAAAACAAGAGCCGATCAAATTTCAACGAGAGTTTAAATTCTATTTTAGAACGTTAAATGATAAAAAAGACTCGATTCAGAAAGATTCAATTCCGTCTGGAGTAATACAGAAATCAAGAGGAAAATCGCCGAAATAAGCGTCTTCAATATATTCGATAGGTCTAAAATAAGTTAGACCTATTTTTTTTGAATCAGCTCTACATCTTGCCAAAAACTTATCATAATATCCTCCTCCGTAACCTACACGATTTCCTTTTTTATCGGCAACAAACATTGGAATAAAAATAACATCAATAGCTTTAGAATCAATTTCTGAATACTGAATAGGTTCTGGAATTTGAAGTGAATTTAATACCGTTTCGAAACCTTTTTCTACTTTACAATTAATCATATCATCGCCAATAACCAAAGGCAAAACCACCTCTTTTTGTTGTTGAAATAGCCAATTTATGATTGGATAAGTATTGATTTCGTTATTTTTTTCGATAGGTAAGAAAATATGAAAAGTCTGATCTGTAGAAAAATCTAATTGTTTAATGTGTTCGAAAATTTGATCACTCAAGTTATTCACTTCTTCTTTAGTGAATGATTTTCTCAACGTTCGATAATATTTTCTAGCTTCAGATTTTGTCATTTCTTCGTAGTTTGATACGAAGTTAAGAAATTATCAAAGTAAAAAAGTAGAGAGTAATAAATTCCAATTAATTTAGAAAAACTAAAACAAAAATAAAACAAGCGATTGCCATAAATAGTAATAAGTTTACCGGTTTTACTTTCATTTTACTGAATAAAGACTTTTTGTAAGTTTTGTGAATTCTTTTCGGTTTAGACATTTTATAGTTTATTTGTTTTCTATATAGATGCAAATATGTATAAAAGGTTGCTTATAAAAAAAAGGGAAACCGTAAATATCTTTTATGAATTTGTATATTAATTAAATAAAATTAAAAAAATAAAAAGTCCATCAAAATTTTGATGGACTTTTATATAGCTAATGTTTTAACCTAAATTTCTTTTACTGTAATTATATTTACAGGGCAAGCTTTGGCAGCACGTTCGCAATTATCTGCGATAGAATGATCAGGGTCTTTCAACGTGTGGAAACCTTTTTTATCAATTGCTTTTAATAAAACAGATTTACCATCTTTTTTTGACATTCTGAATCGTTCTGGTGCTAACTCATAACAATAGTTGCATCCGATGCATTTATCGCGTTGTAACGTAATAATGACCATTGATAACTATTTTTTTAATGAGAATAAGCGCCTTCTTCAACACTATTTTGTTGCGTTCCTGGCTCTTCTACTTTTACTAATTTGTATAATTTATCAGATGGACGAATTCTAAATTCCATCGGAATTGTAATCGAATCACCTTTTTTAGCTGTATCAGATTTTACATCTTCCACCATCATTTCTGTTACCACCATTTCTTTGGCTCCAGTTGTTGGTCCTGTAACTAAAATTAAATCTCCAATTTTCAAATCATAGGCATCAATTACAAATTGACCAATACTTGGTTTTGGGAAGAAATGAACTCCTTTTCCGATATAAACTTTTTTCTGAGTTGCCATAGAACCTGGAACAGCAGACCATTCTCCTAATTTTTGACCTAAATAATATCCAGACCAAAAACCACGATTATAAACAGTTTGCAATAATCCCATCCAGTAATCCACTTTTTCTTTTGAATATGTTTTATCCGCAATAGAATCAATCGCTTCTCTATACGCACGAATTACAGTTGCAACGTATTCTGGAGCACGTCCACGACCTTCAATTTTCAATACTTTTACACCAGCATCAACCACTTCATCCAAAAATTCCATTGTACAAAGGTCTTTTGGCGACATCATGTATTCGTTATCTAATTCGATTTCGAAACCAGATTCTTGGTCGATTACCGTATATTTTTTACGACAGTTTTGTTTACAAGCTCCACGATTTGCAGAAGAATTGTGCGAATGTAAGCTCAAGTAACATTTACCTGAAACAGCCATACACAATGCTCCGTGACCGAAAATTTCGATTTCAACTAAATTTCCACTCGGTCCACGAACATCATCTTTGATAATCTGTTCACAAATCTTTTTCACTTGTTTCAAACTCAATTCACGCGACAATACCATTGTATCAGCAAACATTGCATAGAATTTTACTGTTTCGATATTCGTAACGTTAATTTGTGTCGAAATATGAATCTCAATCCCAATTTGTCTTGCATAAGCAATAACAGATTGATCCATCGCAATAACAGCCGTAATATTTGCTTCTTTTGCTCTGTCCAATAAGTTTTTGATTAAAGATAAATCGTGATCGTATATAATTGTATTTAAAGTAAGGTAAGAACGCACACCTTTTTCTTCACAACGTCTTACGATTTCTGGTAAATCGTCCATTGTAAAGTTTATTGATGCTCTCGCACGCATATTCAACTGCTCAACTCCGAAATATACAGAATCAGCTCCATTATCTAAAGCCGCTTGTAACGATTCGAAATTCCCAGCAGGAGCCATCAACTCCATTTTTCCATCTTTGGTCATACGAAAATTCTGATTTTAAGGTGCAAAGGTACAACAAAAAATACAAGTGATTAAGTTATTTATAATCAAGTTAAATTTTTGAGAATGAATTTACTTTGAAGTTTAAGTTAGTTTTTAGCATAATATTTGTTGTCAAACAATAAATGATATTCCATGAAAAAAATTATTTTATCAAGTATTTTAAGTATCGGTTTATTTGCCTCTTGTGCTTCAACTAAAGAATTGAAACAAGGAGAAGAATTGTTAACAGTTGCTCCAGAAACAAGAGAATGTACCGCAGGAGTTGCAAAAATGCAATGTATGATGGTAAAAGAAGCAAATGCAGCTGAATGGCAATATTTTTATAATCAGATTGAAGGATTTAAGCATGAACCAGGTTATGAATATCAAATTATTGTTTCAAAATCTGAAATTGAAAATCCACCAGCAGATGCATCTTCATTAAAATATAAGTTAGTAAAAGTTGTAAGTAAAAAATTAGCAACAATGAAATAATTTGAATCTACTTCAAAGAATTTCGAGTAATTTTGTAAAATGTTAATAGAAAGTCTTCAAAATCCAAGGATTAAAAACTTGCTGAAATTGCAAGAAAAATCGAGAGAACGTAAAAATCAAGGTTTATTTATTGTGGAAGGAACACAAGAAAATGAATTAGCTGTAAAAGGTGGTTACGAAGCGGTTGAAATTTATATTTGCGAAGATATTTATAACAAATCAATTGATTTTGGACAGGCAAAAGTATTTACAATTACCAAACAAGTTTTTGAAAAGCTTGCGTATAGAAAATCGACAGGCGGAATTATCGGTGCCTATAAAACGAAATCTTCGACATTAACGGATTTACAATTACCAGAAAATGCGTTGGTTGTTGTTTTGGAAGCTGTAGAAAAACCAGGGAATCTTGGTGCAGTTTTACGAACTGGAGATGGAGCAAAAGTAGATGCTGTAATTGTTTGTGATGAAACAGTTGATTTTTTCAATCCGAATGTGATTCGTTCTTCGGTTGGAACATTGTTTACCAATCAAATTACATCAGCAAGTAAAGAGGATGTTTTGGATTTCTTAAAGTCGAAAAATATTCAAGTTGTTTCAACATTTTTGAAAGATGAAACAAAGAATTTATACGAGGCTAATTTTACAAAATCATCTGCGATTATTTTAGGAACTGAAGCAACAGGACTTTCGGACTTTTGGGCTGATCATTCAGATTTGTTGATTAAAATTCCGATGTTAGGTTTTGTAGATTCGCTAAATGTGAGTAACGCAGCAGCGATTTGTGTTTACGAAGCTGTGAGACAAAGACAATAAGAGATAACTTAAAAAAATAAAAGCCACTTCTTTCGAAGTGGCTTTTATTTTTTTAAGTTATCAACCAAATTTTTTCATGCGCTTTGCAGCCTCATTCAACCAAGGTTGATAATTACAGTGTTTTTGTATCGCTTGATAAATTCCGTTGCTATTCGGATCTTTTGGATCAAGTTCATAGATTAATGAATTAATAAATCCGTTTTTTATCGATTGACTTTTGATGTTTTCCAATAAAGTATCTGGGGAAAGACCTTGATATAATTTTTCTTGTAAGTTTGTTAAGACAATATTACGGTAACTCTGATACGTTCTATAATCCTCGTCATTATCTAAATCAATTTCGTCTAATTCTGTCAAAAAATTAACGGGTAATTGTTGTGAAGCAGGATTGTAGTAAGTGTACGAATCCTTGTATATGTACAACAAATTGATAAAATCGTAATTTAAATTCGTTTTTTCTGTTTTGATGAACGAAGAATTAACTTCTAATTTTTCTAAATTTTCGAAAACTTTTTGATGAAACTTTTTGATTTGATTTTTGAAATCTGGCGGAGCAAGTTTAAATAATTCGGTATGTTCAGTTAAGAATTTATCCGTTTTAAAACTTTTGTCAACCAAATAATTGTTTCGATTTTTTCCTATTCCAGAGAATTTGAAATTATTCTCCAAATGTTTTAAATCTGTATTTAGAATCAAACTATCACCTGGAATCAAATAAATTGTAAACTCTTCGCGCTCGATAGAAAGTGTTTTGTAGCCTTCGTCAACTAACTGAAGAGTATCCGAAAAGTTTCCATCAAAATCTAAAGCAAAAGCTTTTTCACGATTATTCAATAATAGATAAATGCTATCTGTTTGCGCATTTGCGATTCGTCCACTAAAGTAGACAAGTTCACCTTTTTCTTTTTTAGGCGAACAACTGTAAATTGTAATTAAAAGTAGTAGGAGAAATCTCCACAACGTCTTCATTTTCATTTTTCTCTCTGCCTCACAAAAGTAGAAAATTATTCTTCGTTTTGATGAATTTCGAAGTAAGAATCTATCTTAAAATTTTCTGGTTTATTTGCTGCCGCAACCGCCAATTTATCAGCTTCTTCGTTCCAATGATGTCCAGCATGACCTTTTATCCATTGAAATTTTACGCGATGAATTTTATAAACCTCTAAAAATCTTTTCCACAAATCAGCATTCTTCTTTCCTTTGAAATTCTTTTGCACCCAACCAAAAACCCAACGTTTTTCCACAGCATCTACCACATATTTAGAATCCGTCACAATAGTAATCTCCGTGTTGGTGAACTTTAGCGTTTCCAAAGCCGTAATAACTGCCAACAATTCCATTCGATTATTGGTTGTTAGTCGAAAACCTTGAGAAATTTCTTTTTTGACTTTTTTCTCGGTTTCCAACAAAATACAACCAAATCCTCCTGGACCAGGATTTCCCAACGACGAACCGTCTGTATATGCTACAATCGCCATGTTTTATGGTTTGTAATTTAACATTGTATCAATTGTTTGACGCGCAACAAAATGATAATTTGGACGCGCATCTTTATAAATATTCTTCGCTAAATCCAATTGATTAGATTCTTTTAAAGCTAAATATAAAGGCTCTAAAAATTTACGACGACCAACATTTACCAAGAATTCTTTTGCATTTGTGTTGACTTTATCGTAATGCATTAAAAATGCTTTTTCGTACCAAGCTGTTTCTATTTCTGGATTTTTAGAATTCGTAAAATCATAAATAGCATCCAAATAAGCTAAATCTTCCTTTGTGTTTTTAGTCGTATCAATTTGACGAATAAAATGAACCCATTCGTTTGTAGATTTCGTAGAAATTGCCACTTTTTTTGGTGCAACTTTATTTCTTCCGTTTGTAATATCTTGCTGTAATTGTGCTTCTGCTAAATCGAATAATTTTGAAGTAGGTTTTTTCAAATCTTTTGGCCAACCTATGTTATAAATCCATTCTTGAACAAAAGAATCGTCTCCATTTGTCAAATTAGCTTTCAAATATTCGACAAATTTTTCTGTAGTCATTGTTTGGAAAGCGTGCGAAGAAAAATATTGATTCAAGAATTTATCAAACTTTTCTCGTCCATATTTATCTTCTAACATTTTCAAAAATAAATAACCTTTATCGTAAGGAACATCAGAAAAAGCATCATCAGGATTTGCCCCTTTCATGTTTACTTTTAATGAAGTATATTTTTCTGGAATATTTTTCATTGATGTTTCTAAATCTTGAAAACCGATTACCGAAATCATATCCGCATAATCTTTTCCTTCTAATTCTTCCATAATTCTACGTTCGAAATAAACTGTAAATCCTTCATTTACCCAGAAATCATCCCAAGTAGAATTCGTTACCAAATTTCCAGACCAAGAATGCGCCAATTCGTGTGCAATCAAATTCGTCATCGAACGATCACCTACAATTGCAGTTGGTGTTGCGAATGTTAAACGCGGATTTTCCATTCCACCAAAAGGAAACGAAGGCGGTAAAACCAATACATCAAATTGTTCCCAAGGATATTTTCCGTACAATTTCTCGGCAGCCGTTACCATTTTTCCCATGTCGGCAAATTCCCACGCAGCAGCTTTCAATAAGCCAGGTTCTGCATAAACTCCCGTTCTGTTATCGATTGGTTGATATTGTACATCACCAACAGCCAAAGCAATCAAATAAGGTGCAATTGGTTGTGGCATTTTGAAGGTATAAATTCCTTCGGAATTTTTTTCTTTTGGATTGATTGCACTCATCAAAGGCAACAAATCTTTTGGTGTTTTTACTTTTGCATCGTACGTTAAACGAACACTTGGTGTATCTTGAATCGGAATCCAAGAACGTGTTAAAATCGCTTGACCTTGTGACAATAAAAACGGATGTTTTTTATCGTGTGTTTGTTGCGGATTTAACCATTGTAAGGCATTTGCATCAGGCGAAGTTTTATAGAAAACTTTTACAATTGTATCATTTGGCGTAACATCAATGATTAAGGCTTGACCTTTAATAGAATCTTTTTCACCTAATTTGTATGTTGTTGTTTTTCCATTCGCTAATAAAACTGAATCAATTATTAGTTTTTCGGTATCTAAAATCAATTGTTTTGCTTGATTATTTTCGAATGTATAAGCCGCAGAACCTTTAATTTGATGCGCATCAAAATCGGTTTCGATATCCAAACTCAAATGTTTGATGCGAGCTTTATCTAAATCAGCAAAAGTTTGATTATCCTTTACTTCAGTTTCTGTGCTAGAAGAGATTTGTTTATTGCAACTAACCGCCGTTAAAGCCGTTCCTAATGCGATATAAACTAAATTTTTCATTGTTCTAAGTCTTTTAATATTGTGTTGTAAGCAGCTTCTTTCAGCGCCACTTTATCTTTTTTAACGTCTAAATCTTTGGTTTCGAAAGTAGCTAATAATCGAACTTTTATTTTTCCTGGATATCCTCTAAACCAATTGAATGGGAACATTTTATTCAATCCATGAATCGCCAAAACAGCCAAAGGCGTTTGTGTTTCAATAGCAATGTTAAACGCTCCATCTTTGAAAGGATCCAAATAAATTTTGAATTCTTTGTCGTTTGTAACGCCGCCTTCAGGAAAAATAAAAATACTCAGATTTTTGTCTAACTTTTTCTTTGCTTCGGGATAAACAAGTGCTTTACTACGTGCACTTTTTCGGTCGACAGGGATACAAATTCGTTCGAATATTCGTCCAAAGATAGGGATTTTAAGCAATTCTGCCTTGCCTACAAATACGATTGGATGATGTTTTAGAATAGTCAACATCAACATAATATCCATCACCGAAGTATGATTAGCTATAAAAACATAATTTTCTTTCGGATCGAGTGGAACAAGTTTTTTGTAATCTATTCTAAATCCTGTTCCATACAAAACAAATTTTCCCCAATATCTTATAAATGGGTAGATGTAAGGAAATGTTTTATCGAAGTTTGCTAAAGGTAATACGATAAAAACACCAATTGTTAGGACATAAATTGCGGCTAATAAAATCATCCAAATGCGCCAAATAAGGACGAAGAAACCTGTGATGTATTTCATTGAGTTGGTTTAGTTGGGTAAAGATATGGAGAAAATGAAAACTAAACCTATGTTCCTATTTTTTCAAAAACTTCAAAATGGCTTCATTTAATACTTTTGGTTGCTCGAAAGGAACATAATGTGTCGAATTTGGAATAATCAATAACTCTGCTTTTGAAATATTTTGTTGAATTTCTTTAGTATGACTCTCTTTTACTTCATCTTTTTCACCAGCAATAACCAATACAGGATTTTGAATTTTATTTAATTCTAGTTTAGTAATATTTGGTTCATTTAACATCAATTCGATTAAGCGTAAATTTGTACTTTCTGAAGGATTATTTGCTAAATTTTTCAAATTCTCAATCAGTTCTTTGCTTACTCCATTTGGATTAAGAACAGCTCCAATAGTCACTATTTTATTAATAAATTCAGGATGTTGAGCATTGAAAATTAAAGCTGTATTTCCACCATCACTCCAACCAACAAGATTGACTTTTTTTAGATTAAGTTTTTGAATGACTTGAAATAAATCGTTTGCAAATTCTTCGTAAGTGTATGGAGTATTTGTCAAATCGGTACTTCTTCCTTGCCCACGCGTATCAACAACAATTACTCGATAATGCTTGGCAAAAAATGGAATTTGTTGATAAAAATCTTCTATACTTCCATTATTTCCATGTAGAAATATCAAAGGCTCACCTTGTCCATATTCTTCATAATAAATTTTCGCATTGTTTAGATCAATATATTTTCCTGACTTATTTTTTCCATAAATCGACTTTTTAGCACTCTCTTTATGTTGATAATATGAAATTAATTCTTTCGTTTTTGCATCAATTTCTTCAGGCTTTTCCTCATTTATAGTCAATTTATCTTTTGAATATAAAATATCTAAGTTAGCGATAAAAACCCCTGCAGAAGTTTCCCAATTACCTTGACTTTGATATCTAAACAACAAGTCTTTTGCTAAAGATTTCTTAGCAGAAACACCAAAAACAAAATCTTCTTGAGCAAGTTTTTTATAATCAACTAATTGTAGTGTGACAGCAATTTTATCCACATTTTTGAATCGAAATTTATATGGTGTTAAATTAATTTTTTGCCATCCAGTTGTAGATGTTTTATAAATAATATTTTCATCTAAAAGCGATTCTGTTGGCAAACCATTTTTAACAGCGTAAATATTAACTTTTAACGTGATTTCTTCGTATTTAGAACTTGGAATAATATGAAAATTGAATGCGTTTAGTTTTGTATTTGGGTAAATTTCAAAAATATTTCCTTGTTCAATTGTTGGTACATTTTCATCAAACATTTTAGAAAAAGTAAGCATTGGACGAGTTTTTTGACCAATAATTTTCTCTTTCATTTTTTCTGTTTTAAGTCTAACTTCTGACAATGAAATTGATTTTTCATTCAAGATTATAATTGAATTCTGTTGAACTTCTTCTATAGATTTTGAAATTTCATCATAACCTAATGCATCAAAAATTAAATGACTTTTTGTTAGATTTTCTGGAATTTCGATAGAAAATTGACCATTTTCATCTGTAATTGCTCCAACTTCTGAATTTTTTATTCCAATCGAACAATATGAAATTGGCAAATTATTACTGTCTTTTACACTTCCTTTTAATTTAATTTGAGCTTGAAGAATTGTACAAATTGTTACGATTAATATAAAAAAATAGTTGCGCATATTTTATTGTTTTGGTTATAAGACGAATTGTTTTTAAAAAGGTTACATGAGAAGATTGATAATTATTTCTTAAATTTTTGTTTCCTACAACGTTATCGTGACAACATTGATTTTGAGATGAAGTTGAAATGATTAAATTTGTTAAGGAAAGAATACTAAAAATATTATGGCTTTAAATACAATCAATCCAACAACTACAAAGGCTTGGAATGCTTTAGAACAACATTTTCAAACGATTCAGCATACATCAATCAAAGAATTATTTGCTCAAAATGCAAATCGTTTTGAAAAATTTTCAATTCAATATCCTTCGTTATTAGTCGATTATTCGAAGAATAGAATTAATGCAGAAACGATTCAACTTTTGGTTGATTTAGCGAAAGAAATGGATGTTGATACGGCAATTCAGCAAATGTTTGAAGGAGATGTCATCAACGTGACAGAAAAACGTGCTGTTCTACATACAGCTTTACGCAATCGCTCTAATGAAGAAGTTTTGGTTGACGGAAAAGATGTGATGCCTCAAATTAATGAGGTGTTAGATCAGATGAAATCTTTTTCGGAAAAAGTAATTTCGGGTGAATGGAAAGGTTTTTCGGGTAAAGAAATTACAGATGTTGTTAACATCGGAATTGGTGGTTCGGATCTTGGACCTGTGATGGTGACGGAAGCTTTGAAACATTATAAAACTCGTTTAAATATTCATTTTGTTTCGAATATTGATGGAACGCATTTAACAGAAACTTTTAAAGCAATAAATCCAGAAACAACTTTATTTATAGTTGCTTCAAAAACATTTACAACGCAAGAAACGATGACAAATGCTTTTTCAGCAAAAGAATGGTTTTTGAATTCTGATGCGCAAGAAGCTGATGTAGCGAAACATTTTGTGGCATTATCAACAAATGCAGAAGGTGTTGCTAATTTCGGAATTGATACGGCAAATATGTTCCAATTTTGGGATTGGGTTGGTGGTCGTTATTCATTGTGGAGTGCGATTGGTTTGAGCATTGCTTTGGCAGTAGGTTTCGATAATTTCGAAGAATTGTTAGAGGGAGCGCATGAAATGGACGTGCATTTCAAAACAGAAACTTTAGATCAAAATATACCAGTTGTTTTAGCGCTTTTAGGAATTTGGTACAACAATTTTTTTGGTGCAGATTCGGTTGCTTTGTTGCCTTATGAGCAGTATTTATCGCGCTTTGCAGCATATTTTCAGCAAGGAGATATGGAATCGAATGGTAAATATGTTGGTCGTGATGGGAAAAAAGTGGATTATGAAACTGGACCAATTATTTGGGGAGAACCAGGAACAAATGGACAACATGCTTTTTATCAATTAATCCATCAAGGAACAAAATTAATTCCAGCCGATTTTATTGCAGGAGCTAATTCGTTGAATGTTTTAGGCGACCATCATGCAAAATTATTATCAAACTTTTTTGCTCAAACAGAAGCTTTAGCTTTTGGAAAAGATGAAGAAACGGTTGTTGCTGAATTAGAAAAAGCAGGGAAATCGAAAGAAGAAATTGATTTCTTAACTGCTTTCAAAATTTTTGAAGGAAATCGTCCTACAAACTCAATTTTATATCAAGTATTGACTCCAAAAGTTTTAGGAAATTTAATTGCGATGTACGAACACAAAATTTTTGTGCAAGGTGTTATTTGGAATATTTTCTCTTTTGATCAATGGGGAGTAGAGTTAGGAAAACAATTAGCAAATGTGATTTTACCAGAGTTAGAAAATGATGAACAAGTTACTTCTCATGATGCTTCTACAAATGGATTAATCAATGCTTATAAATATTGGAGAAAATAATTTATCAATATAATTACTAAAAAATCCGCTCAATGAGCGGATTTTTTTATGAATTTTTGTGACCAGTTTCTTTTAAAAATAAGGTTAGAATAATGGCAATAAATATTCCAATGATCCAAAACCAAATTGCTTGATGATAATGTACAGTTTTATCTGTAACATTTACAATTTCGTTTCCATATAATTTAGCAAAAACAGGATTAACTAGAGAAGTTGCACCAAATGTCAAAAAGTTTTGAACTCCAGTTGCAGAGCCTTTTACATAATCTGGATTAGCTTCTTTGATAACCGAATATGGGATCATTGCGACTCCAGAGAAAAGCCCAAAAATGAAAAATGTAACTTTTATTGGAATTAAATCTGAAAGATAAATGAGTTGTAAAAACATCAGGATCATTCCGATACAACCAAAAAGAATAACAGGTTTTCTTTTTCCTATTTTATCCGTTATATAACCCATTAATGGACATCCAACTACCCAGCCTAGTGACGCCATAGCAGCAGTCATAGCAGCATTGTGAGCATCAAAACCTAAGTCTAATTTGAAAAAAGGAACAGCCCAAGTCATGGCAAAAATTGTTGTCGGTATAAATAATAATCCAGAAATAATACCAGTTAACCAAGAATTTGGATTGCTGAAAATAATTTTGAAAGGTTCAATAAAAGAGGTTTGTTTACTTTTTTCGATCTCTTCTTCAGACGATTTTGGAGTTATGAACAGCATTGCTACAGCTGGAATTATACATAAAACTCCAGCAATTATCCAAAATGTTTTATATCCAAAACCATTTTCTAATAATGGCGCAACCACAAATTGTCCTGCCGCTCCACCAAGCATTCCTATACATTGAGAGAAGCCTATTGCTGTTGCTAAAGATTTTGATGAGAATCCTTTGGTTGCTAAATAGACACAACCAGGAAAAGCAAATGCGCTACCTGCTCCTTGTAATAATCTGCCTGTTGTTCCAGCGAATTGGGAGGAAGCGATAAATAAAATACATCCTATTCCGAGTATAAAACATCCTGCAAACATCGAATATCTTGCACCAAATTTGTCTAAAAATATTCCAGCAATTAAAGCGAATATCGAATAGGTGTAATAATATGTTCCAATGAGAGAAACTAAATTTTCTTTAGAAATGTTGTAATTCTGAGCCAAATCTGTGATCATTAATGAAGGCGCAGAACGAGTTGCGTAATCAATGAAATAAAAGATTAAGCCTAAAACCCATGCAATGATGAAAAGTTTTTTACTTGATTGTGTGATAGATGATGGTTGATTCATTATAAATCTTTTAAATGTTTATAATTGGATTTAATCGTTTCCATTACCTCATTCATTTTTCCACCTAACATTAGTTTCGCCATAGATTTTGTCATTCCAATCATTTGATCAAGATCTACTTTTGGAGGCATTGCTAAAGCGTTTGGATTTGTAAATACATTTAATAAATACGGTCCATTATGCGCAAAAGCTCTTCCGATTGCATCAGGTAAATCATCAGGATTTTTAACCGATTCGCTTTCTATTCCCATTGCTTTTCCAATCAAAGTAAAGTCAGGATTTTCCATATCTGTTTCATTGTCAGGTAAACCAGCAACTTCCATTTCCAATTTGACCATTCCTAATGTTCTATTATTAAAAATAATTAGTTTAACAGGTAGATTATATTGTTTGATGGTTGCTAAATCTCCTAATAACATTGAGATTCCACCATCTCCACACATCGCAATAATTTGTCTATCAGGATATGCCATTTGTGCACCAATCGCTTGAGGCATTGCATTTGCCATAGAACCATGATTAAAAGATCCTAACATTTTCCTTTCCCCCGTACCCGTTATATAACGTGCTCCCCAAACACAACACATTCCTGTATCAACTGTAAAAATAGCATCTTTTGTAGCTAACTCATCTAATAAATAAGCTGCATATTCGGGTTGAATGGCATTTTCTTTTCCTTTTTCATGAACAAATGTCATTTTGCTTTCAAGAACTTTCTTGTACATTTCTAATTGACTATCCAAAAAATCTTTGTCTTGCTTAGGTTCTAATAACTCAATTAATTCGTTAATTGTTTCTTTTGCATTTCCGACTAATCCTAAATCAATTTTAGCTCTTCGTCCAAGTTTAGAGCCATCTGAATCAATTTGAATGATTTTTTTATCTGTTGGAATAAAATCTTTATAAGGAAAATCGGTACCAATCAAAATAATTAAATCAGCTTTGTGCATAGCATGATAAGCAGATGGTTGACCAAGTAATCCTGTCATTCCTATTTCATTTGGATTATTGGGTTGAATACTCATTTTTCCTTTGAACGAATATCCAACTGGAGCATGCAAATGACGAGAAAGTTTTATAACTTCTTCATTTGCTTGAGATGCGCCAATTCCACAGAATAAGGTAATATTATTAGCATCATTTATAATAGAAGCAGCTTCTCTTAATTCAGTTTTATTTGGAGTAATAATAGGTTGATTGAAATAGAAATTCGAGGTATAATTACTTTCAACGGCTTCCATTTCTGCAATATCTCCTGGAAGTCCAATAATTGCAACATCTTTTTTTGAAATAGCATGTTGTATTGCTGTTTGTACCATTCTAGGAACTTGTTCTGCTCGAGTTATAATTTGATTATAACAACTACAATCATCAAAAAGTTTAATAGTATTCGTTTCCTGAAAATAATCTGTACCAAATTCTATTGTAGGCAGAGTAGAGGCAATTACAACTAAAGGAGTTCTTGATTTATGCGCTTCATAAACTCCGTTAATCAAATGTACATGACCAGGACCAGAACTTCCAGCGCAACATCCAATCCCATTCAATTCTGATTCGGCAGTAGCAGCTATTGCTCCAGCTTCTTCATGTCTTACATGAACCCAATCAATTTTGTCACTTTGTTTAACTGCAATATTAAAAAAATTGAGACTATCACCAGTTACTGCATAAACACGTTTTATATTCGCTTTTTCTAGTAATTCTACAATTTGATGTGCTACATTCTTTCCCATAATAAAGTATTTTTTTGATTGTGACTAACAAGTTATGAAATTATAGGATAAAAATGTTTAAAATAAGTGTTAAATATTTGAATATTAAATTGTTGAAAAACAAAAAAGCCTGTTGAAAAACAGGCTTAAAATTAACACATGAGGACAAAATTTACTCTACTAAATCTTATACGTACATGAATATTTCAATATTTGTGCCAAAACTATATTTGACATAAAAAATAATTGCACAATCTATTTAACTGCTTTAATTTTTCCATTCATTGTTGCAAAATGACCAGGGAAAGAACATAAGAAATCGTATGTACCTTCTTCTAAAGTAAATTTGATTTGATCATTTTCTTTACCACCTAACAATTTTGTATGCGCAATAATTTCTGATTGTAACTCGGTCGGAATATAATCTGTCGCCTTAGCAGAAGCTGCTGTATTTGCAAAAGCAGAAGCATCAGAACCTGGTTTTAATAAAATAAAATTATGTCCCATTGCTTCTTTTGACATTTCACCAGCATTCATTAAGATTAAAGTTACTTCTTCGCCAGCTTTCACCGTAAACTCAGTTTTATCGTAGCGCATATCATCACTCGCTTTCAAAACAATATGATTGTTTGTAGCAGGCGTAGCTGTAGAAGTTTCTGCATCTTCTGATGGAGCTGTACTATAATCTATTTCTGGTTGAGTTGATTCATCTTTCTTAGAACCTCCGCAGCTCATCATCAAAATTGCCGCGAAACTCATCAAAGCTATTTTTTTCATTATTTCAATTTTTTGTTTGATATAAAAATAATGAAATCCAGTAACTTAAAAAAGTTTACTCAGTCTAAATAGAACTGATTTTAAACAGATAAATATCTAAGGAATATCCAAATATTTGTGTGTTTGTAAAGAATAACGCCATTTCGGATTTTCTTTTACATATTCCACAATCAATGGAAGATTTTTGTCGCGTTTGCTCCATTCTGTTTGTAAGAAAAGCGTACAATCTTTTCCAACACGAGCGGCTTGTTCTTCAGCAAACTGAAAATCGTGATTATTGAATACAATACATTTCAATTCATTTGCAGCTTCGCAAACTTCGTCTAACGGCAACATTAATTTTTTTGGAGAAAGACAAACCCAATCAATTTCTCCACTCAACGGATAAGCACCCGAAGTTTCAATATGGATTCTTGCACCTTTTTCGTGTAGTTTTTTTGTCAAATAAGTCAAATCCCACATCAAAGGTTCTCCTCCTGTAATGATGATTGTTTTGGCCTGAGAAGTTGCCAAATCCACCAATTCATCCACATTAGTTAAGGGATGCTTTTCAGCATCCCAACTATCTTTTACATCGCACCAATGGCAACCAACATCACAACCTCCTAATCGAATAAAATAAGAAGCCACACCTGTGTACATTCCTTCACCTTGAATTGTGTAAAAATGCTCCATAACAGGCAATAATTTCCCTTCTTGTATCAATTGTTGTTCTTCTGCAGTTGTTGATGCAATGTGTATCATAATTTTATTTTTTGTTGTTGTATGCCAACAATGTGTTTTTTAATAACATAGCGCGTGTCATAGGTCCAACTCCTCCTGGAACTGGCGTTATCCATGATGCTTTTTCTTTTACATTATCAAAATCTACATCACCAGCTAATCTAAATCCTCGTGGATTAGTTTCGTCATCAACGCGTGTAATACCTACGTCAACGATAACCGCTCCATCTTTTACCATATCAGCTTTTAAGAAACCTGGAACACCTAAAGCAGTGATCACAATATCAGCTTCTTTTGTAAATTGTTCTAAATTTTGAGTTTTCGAATGAGTTAATGTTACTGTACTGTTTCCAGGATTTCCGTTTTTACTCATCAAAATACTCATTGGGCGACCAACGATGCGAGAACGACCAATCACAACTGTATGTTTACCAGTTGTATCAATGTTATAACGCTCTAACATTTCCATAATTCCGTAAGGTGTAGCAGGTAAAAATGTTTCCATTTCTAATGCCATTTTCCCAAAATTCATCGGATGAAAACCATCTACATCTTTCTTAGGATCAATTGCATTGATAACCGCTTCTTGATCGATGTGTTTTGGTAATGGCAATTGCACGATAAACCCGTCCAATGTATCATCATTGTTCCATTTTTCAATTTCTGCAATCAAATCTTCTTGAGAAATTGTATCAGGTAAACGTAATTCTGAAGACTCGAAACCTACAAAATGACAATCCTTGATTTTATTGTCAACATAGGTTTGAGAAGCGCCATTACTTCCTACTAAAATTGCACCCAAATGTGGTACACGAACTCCTTGGTCCTTGTAATTCTGCACCAGCTCCTTGATCTCTTGTTTGATCTCTTTTGCCAGTTTAATACCGTCTAAAATTTGCATTGTTTTGTTGTGTTTGCGCAAAGATACGGACAAATTGGAAAATAAATCATTAAGTTTTGAGTTGATGATTTTTTGATTAAATATAAAAACCACTTCGTTGTGAAGTGGTTTTAGCATTATTGATATTTTTTCTGCGCTTCTTTTAAGTAATTAAAAACTTGCGTTGTTTTCATTTTTTTGGAATTCGTGTTAAAAATAAACATGCCAGTTTCGACATTGAAATAATAATCTTTTTCTCCATTTTTCAATTGAAACCATTCCAACAAACCATTTGTAAGATTAACACCAATCCAATTGATTTGTGAAGTTTTGAGGTCGAAAATAAAATTATCATTCGGATTATTTGTGGTGATATAATGTATTTTGTCGTCCAAAACATATAAAACACCACTTCCTTGAAATGCTTTCATTTTCAAGAATTTTGATTGTTGATTTCCGAAGTTATAACGCAAAACTGCTTTAAATTCTGCGTTTGGAGGAACTTGCGCTAACAAAGCATTTTGTTTCTTTTCGCGTGATTTACTTGCCCAAAAAGCAATTCCAAAAATTAACAAAAAAGGCAAAATACAACAAAGTAATGATGATAGTAATGAAAGAATGTTATCCATAGTAGATTGATTTAGGTTGTGTTAAGATACAAAAAAAGCTGTTAGAAAACTAACAGCTTTTTTGAAATTTTATAAAGTTTGATTTTATTACAAATTACTCATTTTTTCTTCCACAACTTTTCGTTCTTGTGCAATTAAATTATCTTCTTCTGTCGGAAATTGAAAAATTCCAGAATTGATGCTTTCAATGCGTTTCAAGACTTCGTAAGATGCTTTTGCTTTTACAGCATCTTCTCGATTTATATAAATACGAATCGCTTTCATAAACGTCAAAATATTTTTCTTTTTCAATTCATCTGCCAACAAAAACTGATCGCGTTCTTCGTTTGCTTCCAATAAAGTAGACAAATTATTGTCATCAATTTTGTAATACGATTGTAACATTTGATTGAAAATAATCAAAAAACCTTCATCAGCATTTCCGACTTCTAACGAAATAATTCGAGCCAATGTTTTGTTTAATTCTTGAATATATTTTGAAATAAAATCTTGTTTAATCATCTTAATCTAATTTTTTAGACAACTTTTCGAAAGTTTTCTTCGGATTTTTATCTTCGTATAAAATCTTATGAACAGCGTTGATAATTGGCGCTTTTATTTGATATTGCTCATTCATAATCGCCACACCTTTTGTAGCATAGTAACCTTCGGCAACCATATTCATCTCCAAAATAGCAGATTTTACAGTATAACCTTTTCCTATCATATTTCCGAACATACGATTTCGTGAAAAGAATGAATATCCTGTCACCAACAAATCGCCTAAATAAGCCGAATCGTTAATTTTACGTTTCATTGGACTTGCAGTTTTCAAGATATGATTCATTTCTCGAATTGCGTTACTCATCAAAACTGCTTGGAAATTATCTCCATAACCCAAACCATGTGCAATACCTGCTGCAATCGCATAAATATTTTTCAATACTGCGCCAAATTCAGTTCCGTAAATATCGTTTGAAAGTTTTGTTTTGATAAAATCACATGCTAAACAATCGGCAACGATTTGTGCTTTAGATTCGTCTTGTGCCGCAATTGTCAAATATGAAAGTCGCTCCAAAGCAACTTCCTCAGCGTGACAAGGACCGCTTACAATTCCTAATTGCTCTTCTTTTACATCGAATTTATCGAACAAATATTGCCCAACCAATTGATAATAATCTGGAATAATTCCTTTAATTGATGTCACAACAAATTTATCTGTCAATGGAACAGTTAATTTACTCAAACAATCGGCAACGTAAATAGATGGTACAACCAAAAAGATGATATCCGAATTCATGACAACTTCGTTGATATCCGTTGAAATTTTAAGCTTTTCTGACTTAAATTCGACATCAGTTAAATAATTTGGATTGTGTCTATTTCGCTCCAAATATCCTTTTACGTATTCATCTTTTACCCACCAATTGAAAGTTTCGAGGTTTTTATTCAGCATTTTTGCAATCGCAGTTGCCCAGCTTCCATTCCCTATTAATCCAACTTTACGATTAGATAACTCTATCATAATATATGTATTGAACAGACAAAGTTAATTAATTTGTAGCTTAGGTATTTTGAATTTTACGAAAAGAAACTCAATTTTGTAAAAATTTTAACGACTTTGTATAAAAAGCTTTTTAGTGAGACCATTATCTATGGTATTGGCTCTATATTGCCGAGGGTAATTATTTTAGCATTGAATTTTTTTATTATCAAGCAAGTTGATAATTCAGATTTTGCAATGTTTTCTCAATTATATTCTGCGGTTTCTTTCCTGAATGTCATTTTAACATTTGGTTTCGAAACAGCCTTTTTCCGCTACGCAACCGAAGAAGGAATGTATCAAAAAGTTTTGAATACAGCTTTTTGGTTTATGGTGATGAGTTCTACTGCGATGCTCGTTTTAGTTTTTCTTTTTTTACAACCTTTGGCAGATTTCGCAAATTATAGCGATCATCCCGAATACTTGTTGTGGTTTGCGTGGATTGCGTTTTTTGATGCAATTTGTGTGATTCCTTTTGCGGTTCTTCGTTTTAAAAATCGACCAATATTATATACAGCAATTCGCGTAATTCAGAATGTTTTTCAAGCAGTTTTGACAATTGGTTTGTTGTATTATGTTTCCAAAGATTTTATGTTAAGTTTAGGTTTCGATAATGCGATTTCCTATCCTTTTATTGCGAATTTATTAGCGAGTATTTTAGGTTTTGTATTATTAATAGGCGTTGTGCGTCATGTTCAATTCAAATTTGATCAACCACTTTTCAAGCAAATGTTTTTGTACGGTTATCCTATTATGATTGCTGGTTTGGGTTATATTTTGAATGAAAATTTCGATAAATTAGTTCAACGACAATTAATAGATCCAGCAGCAGCGGGTTCTTATGGTGCTTGTTACAAATTAGCAACATTGATGACGCTTTTCGTAACGGCTTATCGAATGGGAATAGAACCATTTTTCTTTAAAGTTGCTAAAAAAGGAAATGCAAAACAGACGTATGCGAATATTCTGTTCTTTTTCAGTATCATTTGTAATATTGTGATTCTTGGAATTTTAGCAAATATAGATTGGATTAAGAAAATATTTGTTCCAAATTCAACGTATTGGAATGCTTTAGATATTGTTCCAATAATTTTAATTGCGAATTTATTTTTCGGAATTTATTACAACCTTTCAACTTGGTACAAAGTTACTGATAGAACAAGTATCGGAACTATAATTTCATTGGTTGGTGGTGCAATCACTATTATTTTGAATGTTTTTTTATTGCCAAAATATGGTTTTATGGTTTCTGCTTGGACAACTTTATTAGCGTATGGTGTAATGATGGTGATTTCGTACATTTGGGGGCAGAAAGTTTATCCAATTCCATATAAGGTGAATAAAATTCTACTTTACATGGGAATTGCAATTGCTCTAGCATGTACAAACTACTATATGCTCGATTCTAATTTGATTATTGGTAATCTGATTCTAATCGTGTACATTGCGTTTATTGCGTTTGCGGAAAAAAACACACTTAAAAAACTAAGAAAATAAAGATGAAAGTAAAAGTTATCAACATCTCGAAACACGCTTTACCAGAATATAAAACAGCTTTATCGGCTGGAATGGATTTAACAGCTAACATAGATGCACCAATCGAATTAAAACCTTTGGAAAGAAGATTAATTCCAACAGGTTTGAGTATCGAGTTACCAGCAGGTTACGAAGCGCAAGTTCGTCCTCGTAGTGGAATGGCGTTAAAATATGGTTTAACTTGTCTTAATTCTCCTGGAACAATTGATGCAGATTATCGTGGAGAAATCGGTGTTATTTTAGCTAATGTTTCAAACGAAGCCGTTACAATCAACGATGGGGAGCGTATTGCACAATTAGTGATCGCGAAACACGAAACGGTTGAGTGGGAAGAATCTAACGCTTTAAATGAAACTGAACGCGGAGCTGGAGGTTTCGGAAGTACAGGAAAACAATAATTTTTTTGTCATTCTGAGCTTGTCGAAGAATCTAAAAAAGAAGTAATTCAATTATAAAATATCAATCTAACAAAAAATATTTTTAGAAATAAAATGAAAATTATTATCCCAATGGCAGGACGTGGTTCACGTTTACGCCCTCATACATTAACAACACCAAAACCATTAATTCCAATTGCAGGAAAACCAATCGTGCATCGTTTGGTAGAAGATATTGCGAAGGTTTGTTCAGAAAAAATTGACGAAATTGCTTTTGTAATTGGTGATTTTGGAGCTGAGGTTGAAGCTGATTTAATTGCAATTGCAGAAAAATTAGGAGCAAAAGGAACAATTTGTCATCAATTGGAGCCGCTTGGAACAGCGCATTCTATTTGGATGGCAAAAGAAGCTTTGGATGGACCAACGGTTGTGGCGTATGCAGACACATTATTTCGTGCAGATTTCAAATTAGATATGGATTCGGATGGCGTTGTTTGGGTAAAACAGGTCGATAATCCTTCGGCTTTTGGCGTTGTGAAATTAGATGATAACAGTGTTATTACAGATTTCGTTGAAAAACCAAAAGAATTTGTTTCGGATTTGGCGATTATTGGGATTTACTTTTTCCGTGATGGACAAAAGTTATATAAAGAAATTGAATATTTATTAGAAAATGATATTCAAAAAGGTGGAGAATATCAATTGACAGATGCATTAGAAAATATGCGTGCTGCAGGTGATAAATTTACGCTTGGAAAAGTGGACGAATGGATGGATTGTGGTAATAAAGCGGTTACAGTTGACACCAATACACGTGTGTTGAATCTGGATAAAGAAGATTTCAAAACGATTCATTCTTCTGCAAAAATTGACAATTCATTAATCATTGAACCATGTTTTATTGGAGAAAATGTCGTGATTAAAAATTCGAAAATCGGACCTTTTGTTTCATTAGGAAATGGAACGGTTGTTGAAAACTCGAATATTGATAACAGTTTGATTCAAGAAAATTCAATCATCAGTAATGCAAATCTTACAGATACAATGATCGGAAACAATGCCAAATATTATGGTGTTTCGCGAAGTATCAGTTTAGGAGATTATTCAGAATTGGATTTCAAATCACACAAAGCATAAAAATTATGATTAAAAAATTAACGTATATCTTTTGTTTAGGGGTTCTTGCAACAGCTTGTAACACTCAGAAAGCAGCAAAAGTAGATAAAGATAATACAGAAGTTGTTTCGGCTTCTTCAAAAATTATTCAGCAAACCTTGTCAAAAAAATCATCATTCAAAGATTTGACGATTAAGGCAAAAGTAACAGCAGATTTAGAAGAGATTTCTGGAGATGCAAACGCTACAATTGCTGTGAAAAATGGGCAAAAGATATGGGTTAATGCAACAAAATTTGGATTTACAGGTGCTCGCGCATTGATTACGCCTGATGGTTTTTCAGCTTTTGAAAAGTTAGGTGGAACATATTATGAAGGAGATTTTTCTATTGCAAATAAATTATTGAAAGTTGATTTTGTCGATTATCAAAAATTACAAAATTTGATGTTAGGAAAAGTTTTCGTTGATCTAAATCCAACAGATTATACAGCTACTTTTACAAATAATCAATATACGATTACATATAATAAAAATCAAGCAATTGCGACTTCTCCAAAAGAAGGCGAATATATACAAACATATGTTTTTGATAACGGTTTTCGATTGAAAGAAGCACATCTGAAAGATCCAAAACGAAAAATGGAAGTTGATTTGGCTTATGACAATTGGATAAAAGCTGGAGCAGAGGAATTTCCGAAAAATGTTAAAATTATTATAAAAGAGAAAAAAACGCGTCAAATAGACTTGGAATATAATAGTTTTACGTTTCAGGAAACGAACACACCGTTCTCAATTCCAGATGGGTATAAGAAAAAAGAAATAAAATAATGAAGTTTGTTTTATCAACTGTACTTTTAACGTTGTCATTATCAGTGTTTGCGCAGGTTCCGTACAATAAAGCGAACTTACAAAAACAGAATGCTCAGCTTAAAAAAGAGATTATAAACTTAAACAAACAACTCGAGGTTAATAAGCAAAATTCGAAGTTAAATGTTGATTTTGTACAGAATTTGACGAAAAAAATTCAGGTACAAACAAAATTAGTTAACAACTTATCGAAAGAAAAACGCTTTATCGAGGATGAAATTTATTTAACTCAATTAGAGATTAATAAACTTTCGCGCGAGTTGGTTGAGCTAAAAAAAGACTACAAACAGGTTTTGGTTCGAGCATATAAGAACAAATCTGTTGAAAATAAATTACTTTTTGTTCTTTCTTCTAAAAGTTTGGGAGAAGCATATCGTCGTATCAAATATTTAGAAAAATATTCGGCTTTTCAATTAGGACAAGCAAATGAAATAATTGGTAAACAAACTGATATTCAGACGAAAAAAGCAAAAAAAGAAAAAGCGAAAGACGAAAAAGAAAAAGTACTTTCTCAGCAAACTTTATTTAGTCAAAATCTTGAAAAAGAAAGATTAACAAAAGAGAAAGCGGTCGAAGAATTCCGTAAAAACGAAGGTGTTATTGTTGCTGAAATCAATGCAAAAGAAGCACAACAACGTCAAATTGATGCACAGATTAAAGCAATTATTGAAGAAGAGATTCGACAAGCAAAGATTCGTGCAGAAAAAGATTTAAAAGATTGGAACGAAGCTAAACGAGGAAATACAATTGCATCTTATAATGAGTATTTAAGAGATAACCCAAAAGGAGATTATGCGAAATCAGCTCGTACAGCTATTTTAAGAATTGAGAATGATGCCAAAGCATGGAATATTGCACGTTCAGCGCATACAAAACAAGCGTATCAATCTTATTTAAATCATCATCCAACAGGAAGTTTCGTATCTACAGCAAAAACAGAAGTTGCTAAATTTGAACAATTAGAACGCGAAGCTGAAGCAGAACGTCAACGTATCATTGCACAACGTAAAGCAGAAGAGGAAGCTCGTTTGAAAGCTCAAAAAGAAGAAGATGCTCGTAAAATTGCAGCAGCTAAAGCTGAAGCTGAGCGTAAAGCGAAGATAGAAGCTGAGCAGAAAGTTGTTGTAAAAGTGCCAGAAAAAGAACGTGTTGTAAAAGTAGATGCAGTAAAACCAGCTGAGACTTTTGCAGAACGTCCAGATTCTGAAGGTATTTCGGGAGAATTCTCATCAAACAAAGGTCGTCTACCTTGGCCTGTTGATAAAGGAACGGTTGTAAGTAGATTTGGAGCTAATTCTCACCCAGTTTTATCTAATATTACAACGCAAAATAGTGGTGTTGATATTTCAACTTATCGTGGAGCACATGCACGTGCTGTTTACGAAGGAACTGTTCAAGCTGTAATGAGTGTATCTGGAAATGGTAAGTCTGTATTGGTAAGACATGGTTCGTATTATTCAGTTTATACAAACTTATCAAGTGTAAGTGTTTCGAAAGGTGATGATGTAAAACGTGGTCAGTCTTTAGGAATTATCTATACAAGTGGAGATGGAGAAACAATCATGAATTTCCAAGTTTGGAGCGGAACAACAAAACAAAATCCTGCTTCTTGGGTAGCGGGAATGTAATAAATTAATTATATATTTGCATTAAAATCAATTCAGTATGGGATTAGGAGGTAAAGAATGGATCGTAATCGTACTTGTTGTGTTATTATTATTCGGAGGAAAGAAAATTCCTGAATTAATGAAAGGATTAGGTTCTGGATTAAACGAATTCAAGAAAGCAACAAAAGATGATAACAAATCAGAAGCTACTGAAAGTACTTCTGACAAAAAAGAAAATTAAAATATATTTTTAATTAGATAATAGAGCATTGTAGTTGCGTATACAATTACAATGCTTTTATTTTATAAACTAAAACAAAACATGAAATTCACAGATAAAGCTTGGTCTATTTTTAATCAAAGTATCAATGATTATCACAAATATGATGATGTAAATCGTCAAATCGAAAATCCATATAGCGAAGAAGATTTAATCGCTCATTTATTGTACAAAAAAAATTGGATTGATACAGTTCAATGGCATTTAGAAGATATTATTCGTGATCCACAAATTGATCCAGTAGAAGCATTAAGCTTAAAACGTTGGATTGATAAATCAAACCAAGAACGTACAGATATGGTAGAATATGTGGATAGCTGGTTTTTACAACAATATGCGAATGTAGAAGTAAAAGCAGATGCAACTTACAATACAGAATCTCCTGCGTGGGCTGTAGACCGTTTTTCTATTTTATCGCTTAAGGTTTATCACATGAAACAAGAGGTAGAACGTGAGGATGCAACACCGGAGCATAAAGCAGCTTGTCAAGTGAAATTAGATGTTTTGAATCAACAACATCAAGATTTATCAACAGCGATTGAAGAATTGTTGGCTGATTTTGAAGCAGGTAAAAAATACATGAAAGTGTATAAACAAATGAAAATGTATAATGACGAGGATTTGAATCCAGTTCTTTATGCAAACAAGAAATAATTTTCAGAAAAATTAATAAAATATAGAAAACTCATCTTTTTTGGATGAGTTTTTTTATTGCGTACAAATATGTTAATTTCATCTAATCAAAATATTAGAATGAAAAAACTGAAATTTATTACTTGCTTTACCTTATAATCAACCTAAAAATTAACACCAGAAGAATTTAAAAAGCTTCAAACTAAAATTTTAGAATAATTATAAAGTTGAAATTACCTCGTATTGAAAAATATGAGGTAATTTTATAATTACTGTAAAATTTCACACATGAAGAAAAATTATTTCAAACCCTTACTTTTAGGAATAAGTTTATTCTCGATTTCGGTTTTTGGTCAACAAGAAAAACCAAAATACGATTATCAAGAAGCTTTCAAACCATTTTTTTATCAGAATAATGCAACAGAAACTCGTTCGGCGAGTGGAAAACCAGGTCATAATTATTGGCAAAATCGTGCAGATTATAATCTGAATGTTAGTTTGAATGAAGAAAAAAATGAAATTTCGGGAACATCTGAAATTACATATACCAACAATAGTTTTGATGATTTAGACTTTTTGTGGTTACAATTGGATCAAAATTTATTCAAAAAAGAATCTCGAGGAAGTGCTTTATTACCGATTTCTGGAAGCCGTTATGGTGATTCAACTTCTGAATTTGAAGGAGGTTATAAAATTAAATCTGTTCAAATAGACGGAAAAGAAGCGAAATACACTGTTTCGGATACACGCATGCAAATTGATTTGATTAATCATTTGAAAGCTCGTGGAGGAAAAACAAAAATAAAAATCGAATATTCATTTGTTTCACCAGATTATGGAGCCGATAGAATGGGTGTAGAACCAACTAAAAATGGAAAGATTTTTACGATGGCGCAATGGTTTCCTCGCATGGCGGTTTACGATGACATCATGGGATGGAATACATTACCATACTTAGGACCAGGAGAATTTTATCTGGAATATGGAGATGTAACAGCAAATATTACAGTTCCGTCTACGCATTATGTGGTTGGTTCAGGAGAATTATTGAATGAAAACGAAGTCTACTCGAAAGAAGAAGTGAATCGTTGGAACAAAGCAAAAGCGAGTGATAAAACCGTTATTATTCGTTCTGCTGATGAGGTAAACAAAGCGACAAAAGTTGCAAAAGGAACAAAAACGTGGAAATTTAAAATTCAGAATACACGTGATTTTGCTTGGGCTTCATCATCTTCGTTCATCTTAGATGCAGCAAAAATTAATCTTCCAAGTGGTCAAAAATCGTTGGCAATTTCGGCTTATCCAGTAGAAAGTGACGGTAATGATGCTTGGGGAAGATCGACAGAATATACAAAAGCTTCTATTGAGCATTACTCGAAACAATGGTTAGAGTATCCTTATCCAGCGGCGACAAATGTGGCAGGAAATGAGGGTGGAATGGAATATCCTGGGATTGTTTTTTGTCATATGACTTCGAAAGGTGAAGGACTTTGGGGTGTTACAGATCACGAATTTGGACATATTTGGTTCCCGATGATTGTTGGTTCTAATGAGCGTGTTCATGGTTGGATGGACGAAGGTTTTAATACGTTTATCAATGATATTTCGACGAAGAATTTCAACAATGGCGAATATTACAAAAAGCAATCTGCACAACGAATGGCGGGTTATTTATTCAGCGATAATCTTGAGCCTGTAACGACTCAACCAGATAATATGCGCGAAAGAAATATCGGTGCATTGTTGTATTATAAGCCAGGTGCAGGAATGAAAGTTTTGCGTGAAACAATTTTGGGTGAAGAAAAATTCGATAAAGCATTGCGCCAATACATCAAATATTGGGCATATAAACATCCAACGCCAGAAGATTTTTTCCGCACGATGGAAAATGTTTCAGGAGAAGAATTATCTTGGTTTTGGAGAGGTTGGTTTTTGAATAAATGGACAATTGATCAAGGAATTAACAGTGCAAAATATGTAGATGGAGATTACAAAAAAGGCTTGATTTTGAAAGTTGAAAATTTTGGACAATTACCAATGCCAACTACTGTTCAAGTGAACTTTAAAGATGGGACTTCTCAAGAAGTTAAATTACCGATTGAAGTTTGGAAACGTAATACAGAATGGACATTCAAAGTGCCTTCAACAAAAGAAGTTTCGATGATTAAATTGGATCCAAATGGAGCTTTACCAGATATTGATTTGAAGAATAATACATTCAATATGGCGGATGCAAAACCTGTTGAAAAGGTTAATCCAAAAGAATACGAAGGTACATTTACGAATAAACAAATTAATTCAGAATTTGTGTTGAAAGCTGAAAACGATAAATTGAAATTAGTTTTTGGTGGACAAACTATTCCATTAGATTATCAAGGTGATAGTAAATTTGTGAATGAACAAGGCGGTTTGGAGTTGACTTTTGCAAAAGATAAAAAGACATTTTCTGTAGAAGAAGCTGGACAAAAGTTTGAGTTTACAAAGAAGTAAATTTGTTCTAAATTTTCATACTGAACCCGTTTTAGCATCACATCATAAAATATAAAAAACCACTTCATAAGAAGTGGTTTTTTGTTGACTATTATTTTTGAGATGTACCTTCTGGTTTAAGATATAAATCGAAGTAATCTGTAATTTTTTGCATCAAATGAACGCGATCTTTTCCACGAACATTATGCTCATGTCCAGGATAAACAAAATAATCCATTTGCATACCATTTTTCACTGCTTCGCGAATAAAATCAATCGAATGTTGCCAAACAACCACATTATCTTGCGCTCCGTGAATCATCAATAATTTACCTTTTAAGTCTTTTACACGGTTAATTAAATTCGTGTTTTTGAAACCTTCAGGATTATCTTGTGGCGATTCCATGTAACGTTCTGTGTACATAATTTCGTATTGTGTCCAATCTAAAACTGGTCCACCAGCAACACCAACTTTGAAAACATCAGGCTTACGTAACATAAAAGAAGTAGTCATAAATCCACCATAAGACCAACCATGAATTCCCATGCGTTCCGCATCTACGAAAGGCAAAGTTTTCAAGAAATCAACACCTTTCATTTGGTCATTCATTTCTGTAGTTGCTACATTTCCGTGAATCGCTTGTTCAAATTTAAGACCTCTATTCGCCGATCCGCGTCCGTCCATTGTAAATACAACATAACCTTTTTCCGCTAAATGATCGTACCAAAGATTTCCTGTTGCAGGAAAACGATTTGTGATTAATTGCGCGTGAGGACCATTGTATAAATAAACGATAACGGGATATTTTTTCGAAGAATCAAAGTTTGTTGGATAGATTAATTTTCCATACAAATCTGTTCCATCATCTGCTTTTAACGTTACATTTTCAACTTTCGCTGTATTGTAATTTGCCAAAGGATTTTGAGCAGTTAAGATATTTTGTTTGAATTTTCCGTTTGCATCCAATACATCAATTTTACGAGGCGTGTTATCATTACTCCAATTATCAATTGCATATTCTCCGTTCGTTGAAACCGAAACATTGTGCGTTCCAGCATCAGTTGTTATTTTACGCAATTTTCCATTCTCCCAATTCACCGCATATAAATGACGATCTTTCGGAGAATCTTTTGTTGTCATGATTAAGAATTCTTTTTTCTTCGCATTTTCTCCAACAAGATCCGTTACAATCCAATCTCCTTTTGTGATTTGGTTCAATAATTTTCCTTCCGTATTGAATCGGTACAAATGCATAAAACCATCGCGTTGCGACCACCAAACAAACTCGTTATTTTTTCCTGGAATAAAATGTAATTCATTTTGAGGTTCTACATATTTTGTATCATCTTCTTTGAATAATGTTTTAATCAATTTCCCTGAAACTGCATCATATTGATTCAATTCCATGTGCTTTTGATTACGAGAAAGTAAAGCAATATAAATATGTTTTTCGTCTGGCGACCACGTAACCGAAGTTAAATAATGATCTACTTCTGGGTGAGTTTCTAAGAAAGTCGTTTTTTGAGTGGTTGGATTATAAACACCTAACGTAACCGTATGATTTTTTGTTCCAGCAAACGGATATTTGATATTTTTGTTTACAGCAGGTTGTACAGACCAATCGATAATTGGATAATCTGTAACCGCTGTTTGATCCATTCTATAAAATGCAACTAAATTCCCTTTTGGAGAGATGAAAATTCCTTTGTGAATCCCAAACTCATTTTGATGAACCGATTTTCCATTCACGATTTCATATTTTCCGTCTTTGGTAATTTGATGTGTTTTTCCAGATTTATCAACAAAAAATAAATTGTTGTCAATTACATATCCAACTTGATTATTCGTCGCGTCAAATTCTATATTTTCTGCATTTTCAGGTAATTTCAACCAATCGTTTTGTTGACCAGCAGTTGTAATTGTTTTGTAACCTGTTTTTGTAGAAAAATAAGCTTGCTTATCATTGATCCAATTCAAAGAAGGAATTCTTTTATTCTCAAATTGAGAACTTCTAAAAATTGTATCAGTTTTAAGAGATGGAACTTCTTTCTTGATTAAAGCTTCTCCGTATGATGTTTTTACATTTTGCGTGTACGCATTTTGATTCGGAATCCATTGAACTTGATTTAGATTTTCGATACGTAAATTCGTCGATAATCCAAGTACAGCATCTTCCATTGTGACATTCTTTTTCTGAGCAATTAAACTAGCGCTCATTAAAAGTGTAGTCAATAAAATTGTTTTTTTCATGTGTGATTTCTATTTCAAATATTGCCCAAGTGCTTCTAAGTTTTTCTTTTCATTCCCAATAAAAATTTTGTCTCCATCTACCACGACAGGACGTTTTAGGAAAGTATAATCTGATAAAATATAATTTTTGATATCATCTTCAGAAAGCTGTTGATCTTTCAATCCTAATTTTTTGTAATTCTGTGCACGACGTGAAAATAGAGCTTCGTAGTTGCCAGCTAAATTCTTCATTTCTTCTAATTCTTCTGCTGTTATCGCAGTCGATTTTATTTCATGCAAATCAAAACCTGTAAAATCAAACTCTTTCATAATACGTTTGCACGTATCGCAAGTTTTCAAAAAAAATATTTTTTTCATTTCTCAAAATCTTTGGTTTTGTAAAGATAAATAAGTTTCATCGTTTTGCAGAATGATAAAGAATTTTGTCAAAATATATTTCAAATCGATAAAAAACTATCTTTGCAAGTATGGAAGAAACTAATTTTTTGCGTTTAAACAAATATATTAGCGATAGTGGTTTTTGTTCGCGTCGTGAAGCAGATCAATACATCGAAAATCGTTTGGTACAAATTAATGGACGAGTTGCTAAAATTGGGCAATTTGTAGGACCAAATGATGTGGTGACTGTAAAAGGTGTCGAAATAGAACCGCGCGAAAAGGAGCATGCGGTTTATATTATGCTGAATAAACCTGTGGGCGTTACGTGTACAACAGATCCTACAGATCCAGATAATATTATCGATTTTCTTTCGTTTGGAGAACGAATTTTTCCGATTGGTCGTTTAGATAAAGATTCGCAAGGATTGATTTTATTGACAAGCGATGGTGATATTGTGAATAAGATTTTACGTGCTGGAAATAATCACGAAAAAGAATACATTGTAACCGTTGATAAACCAATTACGGATGAATTTTGCGAACGAATGTCGAAAGGTGTTCCGATTCTTAATCAGGTTACGAAGAAATGTAAGATCGAAAAAATAAGTACAAATGTTTTCAAAATTACATTAATCCAAGGTTTGAATAGACAGATTCGCCGTATGTGCGAATATTTTGGATATGGTGTAAAAAAATTAGAACGTGTTCGAATTATGAATTTAACGTTGAATGTAGGAATTGGTCAACATCGAGATTTAACGGCAGAAGAATTAGCAGAAATCAATCGCTTGACGAAAGATTCGGAAAAACACGAAGAAAAGAAACCAGCTTCAAAATCAAAAAAATCATCAGCGAAAAAAACAAAAGAAATTTCTCCAGATTTTAAAGATTCGAAAGGAAAATCAATTAAAAAGCCAGTAAAAAAATCAACAACTCAAGCCAGAGTAGGAAAAAGTAAACCACCTACAAATACGAAAGGAGGTAAATTTGGTAAAAGAAGATAAAATCAAAAGACGAATATTTTTCGTCTTTTTTTATACATTTTAGTCAAAACTAACTTCTATCATGTCATTTTACCAAAGATTCAATATCTTTATAAAGTAAAATCTTAAAAACACATGAAGAAAATTGTTTACTCGTTGCTTTTTATAGCGATGACTTTTGGTGCGTCGGTAAAAGCGCAAGAAAATGTTACTTATCAATTGCCTCCGCAAGAAATTTTACAATTGGCAGACGCGGATATGCCACCCTCAATTAGTACAGATCGCAAGGCAGAAAATGCATTTTTGTCTTATAGAAGTCGTTATAAAACGATTAATGAATTGTCAGAAAAAGAATTACGTTTAGCAGGATTACGAATTAATCCAGTTACAAATATTAATTCACGTGAAACATTCAGCGAGAAAATTACTTATTTTGATTTAAAAACTTCAAAAGAAAAAACGATTGCTGGTTTACCTGCAAAAGGTCGTTTTTCTAATCAATCTTGGAACACTTCTCAATCGAAATTTGCCGTTACAAATACAACAAATAAAGGTGTAGAACTATGGATTGTTGATGTAAAAACACAAGCTGCAACAAAAGTTTATGAAGATAAATTAAACGCAAACTTAGGTCGTCCTTTCAATTGGATTTCAGATACAGAATTAATTGTGAATGTAATTCCAGCTTCTAAAAAAGCTTTGATTGACACGAAAGATGCGATTGCAACTGGACCTACAGTTTCTGTTGCTGACGGAAAAGAAGCGCAAAACAGAACCTATCAAGATTTATTACAAAATAAAAATGATGAGTTTAACTTCGAACAATTAGCAATTTCTGAATTAGTAAAAGTAAATATCGAAACAGGTGCAAAATCGAAATGGAAAGACGCTGCGATGTACACAGATATTTCGACTTCTCCAGATGGACAATATGTTTTGGTGAACGAAATCAAAAAACCTTTTTCATATTTAGTAACGTACAATAGTTTTCCTTCAACCAATATTGTGTATGATATCAACGGAAAATTAATAAAAGAAGTTGATCATAAAGAGTTACAAGAAGTTGTTCCGAAAGGATTTTCTTCTACGATTATGGGAAAAAGAGGTTTGAATTGGAGAGCAGATAAACCAAATACTTTATATTGGGTTGAGGCTTTAGATGGTGGTGATGCAAACAAGCCTGCGGAATATCGCGATGCGCTTTATCAAGTAACGGCGCCATTTACAGCGAATAAAGAGTTGTTGGTAAAAGTAAAAGATCGCTATAGAGGAGTGACTTGGGGGAATGATGAGGTTGCGATTGTGAGAGATGCTTGGTATAATACACGTAACGAAAGTAGTTATTTGTTCAATCCGTCAAATCCAAATCAAGAACCGATACGCTTTTTTAGTAGAAACTCGCAAGATGCTTACAATAATCCTGGAAGTTTTGTAACTGAAATGAATGATTATGGTTACAATGTTTTAGCAATTAACAAAGGAAAATTGATGTTAGTTGGAGAAGGAGTTTCTGCGGAAGGAATCTTACCTTTTGTAGATGATTTTGATATCAAAACGCAAAAAACTTCTCGTTTATGGAGAGCACAGAAATCAGATAAACTAGAAGCGATTGCTCGAGTTATCGATCCGAAGAAAGGGATCATTTTAGAACAGATTCAATCGAAAACAGATTATCCAAATTTATATGTTCGTAATATTTTTCAGAAAGGAGGAAAGCCAAAACAAGTAACGTTTACAAAAAATCCTTTTGAGGCAATGAACAAAATTTCGAAAGAATTAATTACGTACAAACGTGCTGATGGTGTAGAATTATCAGGAACTTTATATTTGCCGCCAAATTACGATAAAACGAAAAAGGAAAAGTTGCCAATGTTAATGTGGGCTTACCCTCGTGAGTTCAAAGATGCATCTACGGCTGGTCAGGTTACAACTTCTGAAAATAAATTTACTTCTCCTTCTTATGGAGGTCCTATTTATTGGGCATTGAGAGGATATGCGGTATTAGATGATGCGGCTTTCCCAATTATTGGAGAAGGAAAAGAGGAGCCAAATGATACGTTCGTTCCTCAATTGGTTGCCAATGCAAAAGCTGCGATTGATGCGGTGGATAAATTAGGTTTTATCGATCGTGAAAGAGTTGCGGTTGGTGGACATTCTTATGGCGCATTTATGACAGCAAATTTATTAACACATTCTAATTTATTTGCGGCAGGTATCGCACGTTCAGGTGCTTATAACCGTACATTGACGCCTTTTGGATTTCAATCTGAACAACGTAATTATTGGGAAGCTCCAGATGTTTACAACACAATGGCGCCTTTCCAAAATGCAGATAAAATGAAAACACCATTGTTATTAATTCATGGTGAAGCAGATAATAATACAGGTACTTTCCCGATGCAATCTGAGCGCTATTTCAATGCATTGAAAGGTTTGGGAGCGACAACTCGTTTGGTTTTATTACCAAAAGAATCTCACGGATATGCAGCCAGAGAAAATATTCTTCACATGTTGTGGGAACAAGATCAATGGTTAGAGAAATATGTGAAAAACAAAGGGAAAAATTCTGAAAAGAAATAATTCTCAATATTACAAAAGCGATTCAATTTTGAATCGCTTTTTTATTGTAAATAATTATTATATTTAGTTCATAATTAATCAACTATGAAATTAAAAGCTTTACTCTTCTTTCTAACGATTTTTTCTCCATTTCTATTTGCTCAAAATTTGTGGAAAGTAGAATATGAAACCTATGATAAAATGTTTTTTGACGAAAAAGATCCTGTTTTTAAGGCAGAATTAGATAAAAACAATTCTACACCAAAATACTATCAATTACTTTTTAATGAAAATCAGTCGTTTTTTTCTGAAATTGTAAGAATTGATAATAGTCAAAATCAATCATCTATGTCGATGAGTACAATTGATGATAATATTTACATCGATTATAAAACTTCACAATATAAAATTGAAGGAAATTATGTGAACAAGAATATTTTAATAATAGATAATTTGCCTAAATACACTTGGACAATTAGTAGAGAATCAAAAGAAATGTTGGGAATTAAAGTAAAAAAAGCAATAACCGAATACAAAGATTCTAAGATAGAAGCTTGGTTTGCGCCAACTTTACAACCAAAAGGAGGACCAATATTTTTCAATGGGTTACCAGGTTTAATTTTAGAATTGAAAGCTGTAACAACAATGAAAGACGAGAGTTATGAAACGATTTTCAGAGCAATTAATATAAAAGAAGCATCTAAAAACGAAGTGATTAAAATTCCAACAAAAGGTCAGAAAATGACACAAATTGAGAAAGATGATTTTGTGAAAGAAGCAAATAAAAAGATGATGGAAGCTTATAATAACAAGGTTTCGAAAGATTAAAACATAAAAAAACCACTTCTTTCGAAGTGGTTTTTAAATTTTATAGCTGAGGTATTATAACATTTTCAAGAAGTTAACTTCTAATTCTGTTAATCTTCTAAAATCACCTCTTTGTAAAGTTTTCTTTGTAAGTCCTGCAAAAGAAACGCGGTCTAACGCTTCTACTTCGTATCCTTTTGTTTCGAAAATACGACGTACAACGCGGTTCCAACCAATATGTAATTCTACACCAACTTCATTTTTCGGTCTACCTTCGATAAAAGAAATTTCGTCAACAACTGCAATTCCTTCAGGAATTAAACGAACACCTTTTTTGATGTCAGCTAAATCATTTGCTGTTAACTTTTTGTCCAATGTAACGTGATATATTTTTTTGATATCATGACTTGGATGCGTTAATTTCTTAGTTAAATAACCATTATTTGTAAACAATAAAACTCCTGTTGTTTGTCTATCCAAGCGTCCTACTGGGAAAATTCTCGCTGTAGTTGCTGTAGACATTAAGTCCATCACAGTTTTACGTCCTTTTTCATCATTTGATGTTGAAATAAAACCTTTTGGCTTATTCAACACAAAATATACATTTTTCTCTGAAGAGATTTTACGACCATCGAAACGAACTTCATCATCGGGTTGTACTTTATAACCCATTTCAGTAATCACTTGACCATTCACTGTAACGATTCCAGTTTTGATCAACTCGTCGGCCTCTCTTCTGGATGCAATCCCTGCATTCGCTACATATTTATTTAAACGAATAGTCCCGTCATCAACTGGTGCTTTTTTCAGTCTTTTAACAAATGGTTTTTCACCTGGTTTGTTAAACGGTTTCTTTGGTCCAAAACTTTTCTTTCCTTCTTCTGATGGTTTTCCACCAAAAGTTGGTTTTCCTTTCCCTGAAGATGGTTTAGAAGAAGAATTTCCTCTTGCTCCACCTTTTCCACGATTGTTCCCGCCTTGGGAATTTCTGTCGTTGGATTGATTTCGTCTGTTATTCATCTGAATTTGATTAATTTATGCGCTGATTAAAATTTTGCGCAATAGTTTGCAAAGTTAAGGGATTTATTTCGATTAATACGATACTAAATACACCCGCAACAATCATTCCCTTAAAAAAATAATGTAAAATCTTATATGCTTGTGTCGATTTTATTCTCCAAATTATAAATAAAATCACTGTGAAAGCGATATTTGCAGCAATAAAAAAGTATTTCATCGCACCAACATCATTTTTCATAATGATAATAATTCCAATGATTAATTCTGTAATAATTAAACATGAAATCAAAACTTTTGTAAAATCTATTCCATATTTGATTGGAATTGAATCATAATTATAAATCAAATCTGCTTTTTGAGAACTCAAATCTTTTACAATATCAGTAATCAATAATAAAATGGTCAAGAAAGTAGCATGCAACGCCAAATTGAAGGTGAAATGATCAAAATAAACCAATAAGGCGAAAAATGGCATCACGCGAATGACAACCAAGTAAAAGTTTTTGATCAATGCAAATCGATTGATTTTGTGACTATAAAACCAAACCAAAAATTGATAAACCAAAAAGAAAATGAAAACTTTCCACGAAATTAAAGCTGCAATAATCAACGCTAAAGAATTTAGAACAATGTAAACGGTTAGTTTGAAGCCTTGCGAAACTTGTTTCTGAAGATAAACTTGTAAAGGACGTTTGAGTTCGTCTTTTTCTAAATCGTAAAAATTATTGATAATATATCCCGCGGCCACACAAAGTATCGAACAAAGAATAAGTCCGTCCAACTTTGGATTTGTCAACAATTGACGATGACCAACTTCTGGCGCAAAAATAAAAAGCGCAGCAAGATATTGTGCCAAAATAAGCACAATTAAATTATAGCCACGAACAACAGAAAATAATGCAAAAACCTTTAAGATTATTTTCTGAACGTTCATTGATTATATTTTTATAAATTATTTTTTTAGAATTTGTAAATAACTTCGGTCTGAAAGTCTTTTAGGTAGCTTTTCGCCTTGTCATAATCTTGTGTAAAACCAAGAACATAACCGCCTCCGCCAGAACCACAAAGTTTTAGGTAATAGGTATCTGTATCAATTCCAGTTTTCCAAGCATTCACTAACTTTTGAGGAATCATTGGTCTGAAATGTTCATAACCCCAAGCTGACAATTTTTGAAGATTTGCAAAAAGTGGATTGTATTCACCTTTCACAAAGTTTTCGATACATGCATTGTTGTATTTAATAAACTCTTCTTTCAACGTTTTACGGAAACCTTCTTTTTTCATTTTTTCAAAGAAAATATGAATCATTGGTGCCGTTTCTCCTGGTGTACCAGAATTGATTAAGAAAACAGCTCCTTTTCCGTCAGCATTTGCAGAAGGTAAACCAATTGTCGAGATATCATCTTTTGATTGAATTAACAAAGGAATATTCATGTAACAAATCAAAGGATCAATTCCAGAACTTTTTCCATGAAAATGAGATTCTAAATTACCGAAAAGAGCTTTTAATTCACTAATTTTTTCTTTGTTCAGATTTTGATTGATATCAATTTTATTCAACGCATATTTGTCATAAATAGCAGCAACCAAAGCGCCAGAACTACCTACACCATATCCTTGAGGAATGTTAGAATCGAAGTACATTCCGTTTGCAACATCTTCCGAAAAAGATTTTGTATCAAAAGTATCAGCAAAATTTTCTTCCAAAAATTTTGCATAATTTTTCAAGTGAGCATTTGATGATTCTGCAATTTCAGAAGGCTCAAATTTTAATGCACCTTGGTAAAAATTATAAGGAATTGTTAATCCTTTCGAGTTCTCAATAATTCCATATTCGCCAAAAAGTAAGATTTTGGCATAAAATAATGGGTTCTTCATTCAATGCTAAAATTGGTACTGCAAACCTACAAAATTTAAGCCATTCTTTTTTGAATTTGAGGAAGAGTTTTGCTTTAAAAAATTGTAAATCACATTATTTTTTGATTATTAGTAGATTTTGGAATATATTTTGACTAAATAATTTAGAATAAATTGGTTAAATTTCAATTAATAATCAATGATTTTAACCGAATTAGCATTAAAAATAGAGAATTAATGTATTAAAATATATAAATTTGTGCCATGTATATCACCGAATATCTATCGAATGAGATAAAACCAGGGAAAGTTAATTCTTCTCCAAGTCAGCTTTTGGAAGTTGTGCAAGAGAATAAATTGACGCATTTACCTTTGTTTAAAGGGTTAGATTTTGTTGGAAATATCTCGGAAGAAGATTTGATTGAATTATCAATTGATGATGAAAAAGTAGATTATACTTTGTATTTGGAGAGTTTTTATCTTTCTGAATCGAGTACGCTTTTAGATGCAATTCAGATGATGTACACGAATCAGGCGAATATCTTACCGATTATTAACGAACAATCTCGCTATGTGGGTTTTATTACGGAAATGGATATTATTAACACATTTGCAAATTTCCCTTTTGTTGCTGCGCAAGGCGTTTCGATGCTAGTTTCGATTGCGGAAAAAGATTTATCGATGACGGCGATTTCTAATATTATCGAAGTGAATAACGGAAAAATATTGGGAATGATGATTGTTGGAAATAAGGAGGATAGCGTTTATGTTTTGCTGAAATTTAGTTCATCGAACTTATTGGCAATTGGCGAAACATTTGAGCGTTATGGATATCAAGTGATTCAAAAATTTTATAACGACGAAAAACAAGAACTTCTGCAAAGTCGTTATGCACAATTGTTAAAATACATGAATACCTAATGATAAAAGTTGCACTTTTTGGACAAAAAACAAGTACGTCTTTAACGGATATTATTCCACCATTTATTAATTATTTAGTTCAGAACGAAATTGCTTTTTGTGTTGAGCAAAATTTTCTTCAAATCTTAAAAGAAACAACTGATTTTGAACCTGAGAATATAGAAACCTATACTTCACATGATGATTTAGATAAATCGGTCAAATTCTTATTCAGTTTTGGTGGAGATGGAACAATCTTATCGGCAACTACAATTGTTAAGGATTCTAATATTCCAATTATTGGCGTAAACACTGGACGTTTAGGCTTTTTAGCAACAATTAATAAAAGTGTATTGTTGGAGCAAATGGATAGTTTTTTCAATGATGATTATAACATTATTCCACGAACTTTATTAACAGTGAAAAGAAGTGATGGTGTAGAAATTGAAAATAATTTTGCGATAAACGAAGTAACTGTAGTTCGCCGCGAAACGACGAGTATGATTACGGTTGATGCCTATTTGAACAATGAATTTCTAAATTCTTTTTGGTCTGATGGATTGATTATTTCTACGCCAACAGGTTCTACAGGATATTCGTTGAGTTGTGGAGGACCAATTGTTCATCCGTCCAATCAAAATTTTGTGATTACACCTGTTGCGCCACATAATCTAAATGTACGTCCATTAATTGTGTCAGAAAACGAAAAAATTGACTTAAAAATACGTAGTAGAGCTAATGAATACTTCCTTTCGTTGGATTCTCGTAACTTTCCTTTAACAACTGACGTCGAATTGACGATACAAAAAGCTGACTTCAAAATCTTAATCGTTGAAGCTATTGACGCGACTTATTTCACAACTTTGAGAGAAAAAATGCTTTGGGGTTCAGATAAAAGGAATTAAAATTTACAATAAATCTTCTTAATTTTTGTTAAATCAGTTACGTTGAATTGACTTTTGTTTATATTTGTTCGAATTTAAAAGAAGATAAAAAGCAAAAGCCGAAAAAATAACACAACTTATGAGGAGAGTATTTTTGTTTGTTTTTATACTATGTTTTTCGCAATTAACTTTTGCGCAAAGACATGAACTCGGAATTTTTGCTGGTGGAGCAAATGTGATTGGAGATATTGGTAAAGCCAATTACATCAATCCGTTTCCTACGAAAACAGAGCCAGGTGGGAAAATTTATTTACCAATTTCCATAGGAGGATTGTATCGTTTTAATATAAATCCGCAAATGGGTTTTAGAGCAAATATCTCTTATTCAAAAGTTGGAGCAAGTGACCACCGCTCGAAAGAGTATTACAAATTAGAAAGAAATAAAAATTTTCGAAATAATATTGTAGAAGGATCATTGATGTTTGAGTATAATTTCTTTAATATCAATGATGATCAAGAAAAAGCGCAATCGCCTTATATTTTTGTAGGAGTTGGAGCTTTTTCGGCAAAAGGAAAAGAATATGATTACGATGGGACAAACAACGTAATTATCGAAAAAACAAAATATAATACCGATTTAACGATTCCTTTTGGGGTTGGATATAAAGTAAGATTCAATTACAATTGGATTTTATCTTTTGAGACAGGTGTTCGTTATACAAGTGTTGATTATATAGATTACAACAAAGGAAAATTTACTCAAAATTTTACTGATGCTGTAGCTGATGGAGTTATACCTTCGGATGAATATAGTAAAAGAGTATACGGAAACACATCAAACAAAGATTGGTACGTATTATCAGGAATTACCTTAACGTACAGTTTTGGTCGACCTGCTTGTTATTGTGATTAAAAAGAATGGAAATTAGTTTAGTAGAACAAATAGATAAAAATAATATACCTAATCACGTTGCAATCATTATGGATGGTAACGGAAGATGGGCTAAGAAGAACGGTAAAGAAAGAACTTTTGGACACAAAAGTGCTTTGGGAGCTGTACGATCTTCAATCGAAACTTGTCGAAAATTAGGTATAAAACATCTTACACTTTACGCATTTTCTACTGAAAATTGGAACCGTCCAAAATTAGAAGTCAATGTTTTAATGACTTTATTAAGTTCTGCAATTAAGGACGAAATAAATGAATTACACAAAAATGGAGTTCGCTTGAATGTGATTGGAGATTTATCAAAATTACCAAAAAAAGCATTCAAAGATTTGACTCAAGCAATAGAAAAAACGAAAGACAACACAGCTTGTGTTTTGACATTAGCATTAAGTTATGGTTCGAAAGAAGAACTATTACACGCGATGAAATCTATTGCGCAAAAATATAAAGACGGAGAAATATCCGACAATGATTTTAATGAAGAATTAGTTCATCAAAACTTATATACACACGATTTACCTATGGTAGATCTTATGATTAGAACAAGTGGCGAAACCAGAATTAGTAATTTCTTGTTGTGGCAAATTGCTTACGCAGAATTATATTTTACAGAGGTTTTGTGGCCTGATTTTAACGAGGAAGAATTTTATAAAGCAATTTTAAATTACCAAAATCGAGAACGTAGATTTGGTAAGATAAGCGAGCAACTAACGAACTAATCGAACTGAAATAGAGGATTATGAAGAAAATTTTTTGGACAATGTGTATGCTTGGAGCTTACATGGCACAAGCGCAAGTCGTAGATTCTACGAAAACCATTGATTCAACACAACAAGATAATTTTGTCTTAGATTATAACAATGCACGAACTTTCAAATTGAAAGATATCGTTGTAACAGGTGACTCTAAATATTCTAAGAATCAAATTATCCGTTATGCAGGTTTTGCTATCGGTGAAGAGATAGAATTACCAGGTACGAAGGTAAATAATGCTGTAAAAAAATTATGGAGATCTAATATTTTCTCTGACATCGACTTGTATGTAGATAAAATAGAAGGTAACGAAGTTACATTAGAACTTGCCTTGGTTTCAGTTCCTAGTTTAGGAGAAATTAAGATTAATGGTGTGAAAAAATCGCAACGCGAAGATTTAATCAAACAAAATAAATTAAATCCAGGTGTTAAGATTACACAAAGTTTAATCAATACGACAAATAATAAAATCAAAGATTATTATACTGGAAAAGGTTATCCTAACACAACAATTAATGTAGAACGTCAGCCAATTGTTGGTAAAGAAGACGAAGAAAACATTACATTAAATGTAAATCGTGGAGAGCGTGTAAAGATTAAGAAAATCATTTTCGAAGGAAATGAAAACTTAACTGCTGCTCGTTTACGTAAAAAAGGGATGAAAAATACCAAACAGAAATCTATCAATATCTTCAAGTCATCTAAAATGATTCCTGAAAAATTCCAGGAAGATTTAAAAACATTGGTTGAAGAATACAAATCTGTTGGTTTTAGAGATGCTAAAGTTGAGTCATACAATATCGAAAAAGTTGATGATAAAAACTTATTGGTTAAGATTAAAGTTAACGAAGGAAAACCATATTTCTTAGGAGATGTAACGTTTTCTGGAAACTCAATTTATACTTCTGAACAGTTACAGCGAATTTTTGGTTACAAAACAGGAGATCGTTATGACGCAGTAGGTATCAACAAAAAGATTTCTGGATCAGAAAAAGACGATGATATTTCTACGTTATATATGGATAGAGGGTATTTGTTTGCTCGTGCTATTCCTGTAGAAAAAAGTGTAAAAAATGATACAATCGATCTTGAAATTAAAGTTTTCGAAGGTACACAAGCTACACTTAATAAAGTAACGATTAACGGTAATACAGAAGCACACGATCATATTTTATACCGTGAGTTAAGAACTAAACCAGGAGATTTATTCTCTAAATCGGACATTAAGCGTACGATGATGGAGTTAGCTTCTTTGGGATACTTAGAACCAACGCAAATAGTTCCAGATATTCAACCAAATCAAGATAATAATACAGTTGATGTGGAGTGGAAAGTTGCGCCAAAATCATCTTCTCAAGTAGAATTACAAGGAGGATATGGTGCAGGGACTTTCATTGGTACATTAGGATTAACTTTCGGGAATTTCTCATTAAAGAATTTTTTCAATAAAAAAGCTTGGAAACCAATTCCAATGGGAGATGGACAACAATTATCATTAAGAGCACAAGCTGGTAACGGATATAAAAATTATAGTTTATCATTTGTTGAACCTTGGATTGGAGGAAAACGCCCTACAGCTTTATCAACGTCTTTTTATTATTCGCAATATGATTACCGTGATAATTATGGAGAAAAAGCGAAATTGGATATCTTAGGAGCTTCAGTTGGGTTAACTAAGTTATTAACTTGGCCAGATGATTATTTCCGTTTATCAAACTCAATTTCTTATCAGTTATATAACTTCGATAATTATGCGATGTCTGTTGGTAATATGCAATATGAAAATGGTTCGTCAAACAACTTAAACTACACATTAGGTTTAACACGTAATTCTGCTGGACCAGACCCTATTTTCCCACAATCAGGATCAGAAATTAGTTTATCGTTTACGACAACATTTCCTTATTCAGCTTTTAATAACAAAGACTATACAAACATGTCTGATGTAGAAAAATTCAAATGGTTAGAATATTATAAATTCAAAGCTAAAGCATATTTCTACAAAGAATTAACTGGTAAATTAGTTTTAAAAGCCGGTGGAGAGTTTGGAGTTTTAGGAACATATAACCGTAAAATTGGAACAATTCCTTTCGAACGTTTTTACTTAGGAGGAACAGGTCTTACACAAAATCGTTTCGATGGACGTGAGATTATTTCATTAAGAGGTTACGAAGATGCAACAAATTCTGGTGGACAAACAGGAGATATTACGCCAGAAGGAGGTGGTACGATTTATAATAAATATTCATTAGAATTGCGTTATCCAATCACAATGAGCCAAACAGCTAAAATTTATGCATTAACTTTTGCGGAAGGAGGTAACGTTTGGAACAATACAAGTGAATTTAAACCGTTTGAATTAAAACGTTCTGCAGGGGCAGGTGTTCGTATTTACATGCCAGCATTTGGTTTATTAGGATTCGATTTCGGATATGGATTTGATAAAGGATTTGGACAAACAGAACGCTCAGGATGGCAAACTCACTTTATTATTGGACAACAATTCTAATAAATTGAATAAATTTGCTTAGAACATTTTGGCATAATTTTAGAATTAACACACCACAAATATGAAAAAATGGATTAGTTTTATAGCGTTGTTCTTTGGATTAGCAAGTTTCTCTTTTGCGCAAAGATTTTGTTATGTAGACAGTCAGTATATTTTAGAAAATTTACCAGAATATACATCGTCTCAAAACAAATTAAAATCTCAAACAGAGTCTTGGCAAAAAGAAATTGAGCAAAAACAAGAAAATTTAGCTAAATTACAAGCCGAATTCGAAGCCGAAAAGATTTTATTAACGGCAGAACAGGTGAAAGAGCAAGAGAAAAAGCTAGCTGATGAAGTAGCGGCTGTAAGAATTTTGCAAGATAAACGTTATGGACCAAATGGTGATTTAGTTAATCTGAGAAGATCAATGGTAAAGCCTTTACAAGATCAAATTTATAATGCGACAAAAGAAGTTGCAGATAAAAGAGGATATGGTTTTGTATTTGATAAAGGAAGTGATTTAATCATGATTTATACAGATCCAAAGTTTGACATAAGTAGAGAAGTATTAATGACTTTAAGACCAGAGTTGAAACCAAATAATTCAAAAACATCAACTTCTGGAAATAATAAAACTAGTAATAGTAGCAATAAAACAAGAAAATAAATTTTAAAAAACAAATTAGACTAGAAATGAAACAAATTAGATTGATAGCAGTATTTACAATGATGGTTTTCGGAAGCGTTTTATCTTTCGCTCAAGAAATTGCACATATTGATACGCAAGCAGTAATTGAATCAATGCCAGCTTACAAAAAAGCAGAGGCTGATTTACAAGCATTAGGTAAAAAACACGAAGATGCTATCGCAAAATTACAAGCAGACTATAAAACTTTTATGGAAACTGCTCAAAAAGATTTAGCTGGTAAATCTCAAGAAGAGGCTCAAAAATTAATTGCAGCGAACAAATACCAAGAGAAAGAGCAAGAAATGCAAAAGAAATACGAAACGTATGCAAAAGCTGCTCAAGATGAAATGCAAGCAAAAGAGAAAGCTTTAATGGATCCAATCGAGAAAAGAGTAATGGATGCAATTAATGCTGCTGCTGCAAAAAAAGGAGTTAAATATGTTTTACCTGCAGGTGTTTTAGTTTACAAAGCTGGAGGATACGACTTATTAAATGACGTTAAAAAAGAATTAGGATTATAATTTTAAGATATTAATAATACCTTCAAGCCACTATTTTAGTGGCTTTTTTTATATATGAAAAGAATTTTAGTTACCGGAGCGAATGGTCAGTTAGGTCAATCGATTTTAGAGCAATCAAAAAACTACAAGGAAATTGAATGTTTTTTTGTCACTCGAAATGAATTAGATATTACGAATGAAGAATTAATTAATCATTATTTCGAAGATAAATCATTCGATTTTGTTGTCAATTGTGCAGCTTATACAGCGGTTGATAAAGCTGAAGATGATCAAGAGAATGCTTATTTAGTAAACGCAAAAGCAACAGAATTTTTAGCAAAAATCACGAATCAAAAAGGAATTCCTTTTATTCACGTTTCGACAGATTATGTATTTGATGGAACTGAAGCTCAACCTCGTCTAGAAACAGATCAAACAAATCCTATAGGGGTGTATGGTCAAACAAAATTAGATGGCGAAAATTTAGCATTAGAAAACAATTCTAAAACGATTATTTTACGCACAGCTTGGGTTTATTCTCGATTTGGAAATAATTTCGTTAAAACGATGCTTAGGTTGTTTAATGACAAAGATTCGATCTCTGTTGTAGCAGATCAAATTGGTTCGCCAACAAATGCAATTGATTTGGCTGATGTAATCTTAACGATTATTTTGAAAGATGATTTAACCTATGGAATTTTTAATTATTCGAATGAAGGAAAATGTTCTTGGTTTGAATTTGCGCAAAAAATTAAAGAATTGTCTAATTCAACAATCGAAATTAATCCTGTTCCAACTTCAGCTTATCCGACAAAAGCGAAACGTCCTGCGTATAGTTTATTGGATAAATCGAAAATAAAAGAAGTTTATCAATTTGATATTCCGACTTGGGAAGATAGTTTGAAAAAAGAATTGAAACACCTGATTTAGTTTCAATTTTAATAACATAAAAAAGCTCGAGAAATTCTCGAGCTTTTATTTATCTGACAGATTATTGATTAATCTAAAATCTCAAAACGAGTATAAGGTTGCAACGCTTTCGGAATTTTTACTGTTCCATCAGCTTGTTGGTGATTCTCTAAAATTGAGGCTAAAATACGTGGTAAAGCCAAAGCAGAACCATTTAAACTATGTGCTAATTGAGTTCCGTTTTCATCTTTGTAACGTAATTTCAAACGATTCGCTTGGAAAGTCTCAAAATTAGATACAGATGAAACTTCTAACCATTTTTCTTGCGCTTCAGAGAAAACTTCAAAATCGTATGTAATTGCAGATGTAAATCCTGTATCACCACCACAAAGTCTTAAAATACGGTATGGTAATTCTAAATCTTCTAAAATTCCTTTTACGTGCTCAATCATTCCGTCTAAAGCAGCGTAAGAATTTTCTGGTTTTTCGATACGTACAATCTCAACTTTCTCAAATTGGTGTAAACGATTTAATCCTCTAACATCTTTTCCATAAGAACCCGCTTCACGACGGAAACATGGTGAATATGCAGTCAACGTAATTGGTAAATCTTCTGCTTTTACAATTGTATCACGGTAAATATTCGTCACAGGAACTTCCGCAGTAGGAATCAAGTACAAATCATCTTCTCCAATATAATACATTTGTCCTTCTTTGTCTGGTAACTGTCCAGTTCCATAACCAGAAGCCTCATTCACAACGAAGGGAGGAACAATTTCTGTATAGCCAGCATCAGAATTTTTATCTAAGAAAAATTGTGTTAAAGCACGTTGCAAACGAGCACCTTTTCCTTTGTAAACAGGGAAACCAGCTCCGGTAATTTTAACACCTAATTCAAAATCAATGATGTTAAATTTCTTAGCAACTTCCCAGTGTGGCAAATTGTTTGGTTTTGCAGTTGCATCTCCGTGTTCAAAAACGATTTCATTATCATCAGCATCTTTTCCTGCTTTTACGATTTCGTTCGGAATATTCGGGATTTGATACAAAATATCTTTAACGGATGTTTCGTAAGACGATAATAAATCTTGTAACTCTTTTGATTGAGTTTTTAAATCAACCGTTTTGTTTTTTAATTCATTAGCCTCTTCCGATCTTCCATCTTTAAACAAATTACCAATTTCTTTTGCTAATTTGTTGGATTCAGCTAATACATTATCTAATTCAAATTGTGTTTTACGACGAAGTTCATCCACATTTAAAACTTCATCAACAAGATCTAATTGTTTGAAGTTACGTTTTTTAAGTCCTTCAATTACACGATCTTTGTTTTCTTGAATGTAAGAAACTACTAGCATACTTTTATTAAATTTATACAAATGTATAAATAATTAATTTTTTAGAATAAAGATTAAATGATTTAGGATCAAAAATTAATCAAAATCAATTAATTTTTAAATTTAACTGTCTTCATTAGATAAATAATTGACACAATGTTTTTTACAAAAAATATTCAAAAATTGTAAAACTATTTATAATTGATTAAAAATCAATAGTTTAAATTTTATTTATTGAGAATTGATTAATACAATTATATTACATTGATTTTACATGCTGTTGTTTACGTTTCGAAATACATTTGTCAAAGAAAATTAATCGAAAATTATTAATAATTAAAACAATAAAACAATGAAAAAATTTTTCGCAGTAGTTGCAGTAGCAGCTTTATCTTTAGGAGCAGTATCTTGTGGTGAGAAAAAAGCAGAAGAAGCAGTAGAAAATACAACTGACTCTTTAGCAACTCAAACTGACTCTTTAGCAGCTCAAACTGATTCTTTAGCAGCTAAAACTGATTCTTTAGTAGAAAAAACTGATTCTTTAGCAACTAAAGTTGAAGGTGCAGCTAAGGAAGTAGCTCCAGCTACTGAAGCTCCAGCAAAATAATTTGAAATAACATTCAGATCATATAAAGAAACCACTTATTAGATAAGTGGTTTTTTTATGCTGTTTTTCGATGTAAATAGCGAGTTAACTTGATAGATAAATCTAAAAGTATAATTTTAGAATTACCATTTCGCTCGATATGATACGACGCTTCATTAATTTCATTTAAAATATCTTCGATATTAGCTCCATGTATAAAAGGCGCAAAACCTTGCCATTTAAAACCTTCTGCATTAATTTGTAAAAAAACTAAATCATCAGATTGATACGTTTTTAACAAAGCTTGACGAAAAATCTCTGAACAATAATTCAAAAAATCTTTTTGTTCACTTCTCGACCAACTTGCAATTTGATTCGACCAATCAATCAAATCTTTTAAAACGGTTGGCGTTTTGGCTGCCATAAAGGCTTTTCGAACCCAAGTCACAAAATACTTATCGAATAAATGTTCGTCATCATTCAATTGATGCAACGCTTCTCGTACATTTCCTTGCGATAAAAAAGCGATATGTTGCGCTTTTTCTGGATTAATATTTTTCTTCTCAATTAGATAATTCTTTATATCCGATTGCGATAAACGAGGAATTTTAACCAATTGACAACGAGAAGTAATAGTTTGTAGAATCAAATCTTCACGTTCTGTTACCAATAAAAAAAGTGTTTTTTGAGGCGGTTCTTCAATTATTTTCAACAATTTATTTGCAGCTGCAGTAGTCATTTCCTCAGCTTGCCAAATAATCATGATTTTATAGCCTCCTTCGTAACTATTTAGCGCTAATGTTTTGACGATTTCATCCGCTTCATCAACAGGAATAACGCCTTGTTTTTTCTCAATACCAAGATGAGACATCCAATCCGTTAAATTTCCATAGACATTTTCGTCTACAAAAGTTCGCCAATCGTTTAATAAATACTTAGCAAGTGGCTTTTTTACACTTTCTGTTGCTGAATAAGGAAAAGAAAAATGTAAATCGGGATGTTGTAATTTATCAACTTTCAGATTGCATTGTTCGTTATTCAAACCACACAAAACTTCACGTGCATAAGCAATTGCCAAAGCCAAAGTTCCCGAACCTTCTGGACCAGAAAAAAGCTGAGCATGACTTATACGACCATCTTTTATAGATTGTTGAAGCTTGTTTTTAATCTCCTGTTGTCCAATTATATTTTCCCAAAGCATAGTCCAAAGTTACTATTTTTATTTTTCAGAATTTATCATACTTTTTAATCGATTGATTTCTTCTAAATTAGCAATTCCAGAATCATCAATCATCGCTGATGAATGAAAGTAAGTAGCGTTTGTATATGAATCAATTTCTTCAATATTTGTTGAGCGCAAACCACCTCCAGGCATAATTGTGATTTGATTTTCTGCTTTTTTAACAAGGTTTTTTAATTCACGTTTTCCATCATAAACATTACTATCTAAACCAGAAGTTAAAATAGTTTTGAATCCTAAATCAATCACGATTTGAAGTGAATTTTCGGCATCAGAAGTTCTGTCAAAAGCGCGATGAAAAGTACAAGGAAAAGGTTTTGCAAGTTCAATTAATTCATGATTTCGTTCAAAATCGATTTCGTTATCTTCATTCAAAATTCCAAAAACAAAACCATCAATTCTAAAATTTTTAATCATGATGATTTCAGATTTCATTTGTTCAAATTCTTCATCAGAATAACAAAAGTCTCCATCACGAGGGCGAATCATCACCATAATTTCTTTATCTGTTTCTTTTCTTAATGTTTTGATATCTTCAAAACTAGGTGTAATTCCGCCTGTTGAAACATCAGCACATAACTCGATTCTATCTGCATTTGATTTTGCTGCAACTAAAGCTGATTCTAAATTAAAGCAAGCAATTTCTATTTTTTTCATTTTGTAATAGATTTTCCGTCAATTAAACGATTTCCAGTTTCATCATAAACCGCAAAGTTAAAGCCAGGATGAATACAATATGAACCATATTCGCCTTGTTTGTTAATTGCAATAAAACCAACTTGAATCGCCGATAAATCTTTTTTACGCGATTTTGTTAATTTAATGATTCGATGAACAGCCTCCTTACATGCATTTTCTGGCGAATAACCTTGACGCATCAACTCCACAACCAAATGACTTCCCGCAATACGAATCACTTCTTCACCATGACCAGTAGCGGTTGCTGCACCAATTTCGTTATCAACATATAAACCTGCGCCGATAATTGGTGAATCACCAACACGTCCGTGCATTTTGTACGCCATTCCGCTCGTAGTACAAGCTCCAGAAAGATTTCCATAGGAATCTAAGGCAATCATTCCAATTGTATCATGATTTTCGATATTGATAGGCATCTGATAATTAGTATCTTTCAACCATTCTTTCCACTCTTTTTCGGAAACATCAGTTAATAAATTCTCTTTTTTGAAGCCTTTTTCCAACGCAAATTGAAGTGCACCATTTCCAACTAACATCACGTGTGGTGTATCTTCCATTACCTTTCGCGCAACAGAAATTGGATGTTTGATATACTCTAAACTAGCAACAGAACCAATATTTGCTTGATCGTCCATAATACATGCATCTAAAGTTACTTTTCCATCGCGATCAGGACGTCCACCATAACCAACACTTCGTTCATTTGGATCAGCTTCGACCAATTTTACGCCTTGCTCTACAGCATCTAAAGCTGTTCCATTATTACCTAAAACTTTCCAAGCTTCGGCATTAGCTTCAATTCCAAAACGCCAAGTAGAAAGAACAATTGGTTTATTGATTTTTGTTGAAGTAGTTGATCTTTTAGATGTAGTTTGCGCATTAAGATCAAGTTTTGTTGTACCTAAAAGTAAGCCTAAAGCTCCAAGATTTTTTATGAAATTTCTTCTATTACTCATGTGTTAATCGATTTCTAAATTGTGTTAAAACAAATATAATCCATATTATTGTATAACAGAATTTCTGTCAATCAAAACACTAAAAACTAATGAGATCAACTTTACTATCATTTATTCTGATGATGTTTTCATCATTAATTTTTGCTCAGAAAAATAATTATGCACAATATGTTAATCCGTTTATTGGAACAGGTGGACATGGACATACATTTCCTGGAGCGACTTTACCATTCGGAATGGTTCAACTTTCTCCAGATACTCGAATTGATGGAAGTTGGGATGGTTGTGGTGGTTATCATTATTCTGATGATTTTATTTATGGTTTTTCACATACACATCTAAATGGAACAGGAGTTTCTGATTATGGTGACATTATGTTGATGCCAACGCTTAATCAGAAAGGATTTAATCAGACTGATTATGGTTCTAAATTTTCGCATAAAAATGAAAAAGCAACAGCAGGATATTATCAAGTTTTGTTAGATAAATATAATGTCAATGTTCGATTAACGGCAACAACTCACGTTGGTTTGCATGAATATACTTTTAATAAAGCTGGTGACGCAAATATCATTTTAGATCTTAATCATCGTGATAAATTAGTTGACGGAGAAGTGAAAATTGTAGACGCTAAAACACTTTATGTTTACAGAAATTCGGAAGAATGGGCGAAGAATCAAAAGATTTTTGCCAAGATAGAATTTAATGTTCCATTGAAATTAACTGCTTCAAAAGACGGAAATATAATATCTAAAACATTTAAAGGAAATGAAATTGCCTTGGCTTTTGGTAAAAAAGTAAAGAAAGGTGAGAAGATTATGGTAAAAGTGACCTTATCTACAACTGGATATAATGGAACGGATGTTAATAGCAAAGAATTAACAACTTTTGATTTTTCTAAAACGAAAGCCGCTGCTGAAAAGGCTTGGGACAAAGAATTATCGAAGATTGAAGTGAAATCTTCAGATAAGAATAAACTAACTATTTTTTATACAGCGATGTATCACACGATGATGCAACCAAATATTTCGCAAGATTTGAATGGAAATTATCGTGGAATGGACGATCAAATTCATTTGGCAAATAATTTCGATTATTATTCGGTTTTTTCACTTTGGGATACTTTTCGTGCTGCGCATCCTTTGTATACCTTGATTGAGAAGAGAAGAACGATTGATTTTATTAACACATTTATCAAGCATTACGAACAAGGTGGACGTTTACCTGTTTGGGAATTAGCGAGTAACGAAACCGATTGTATGATTGGTTATCACTCGGTTTCTGTGATTGCTGATGCAATGGTAAAAGGTTTCAAAGGCTTTGATTATGAGAAAGCTTATGAAGCAGCAAAACATTCGGCAATGTTAGATCATTTGGGATTGAAAGCTTACAAACAAAACGGATTTATTTCGATTGACGATGAACACGAATCAGTTTCTAAAACATTAGAATATGCGTACGATGATTGGTGTATTGCGCAAATGGCATTGATTTTAAATAAACACGACGATTATAATTACTTTATCGAACGTTCTCAATATTGGAAAAATTTATTCAATCATGAGACAAAATTTATTCAGCCAAAGAAAAATGGAGGTTGGCTAAAACCTTTTGATCCGCGTGAAGTAAACAATAATTACACAGAGGCGAATGGTTGTCAATACACGTTTTTTGCACCGCAAGATATTAATGGAATGATTGATTTTTATGGTGGAAAAGATGGTTTTGATGCAAAATTAGATGAATTATTTAATGCACCATCAGAAACAACAGGTCGGGAGCAAGTGGATGTTACGGGACTTATCGGGCAATATGCGCAAGGAAATGAGCCGAGTCATCACGTGGCTTTTTTGTACAATTACATTGATAAGCCAAAAAAAACAAAAGAATTGGTTCATAAAATTTTGAATGAACATTACAAAAACTCGCCAGATGGATTGATTGGAAATGAAGATTGTGGGCAGATGAGCGCGTGGTACGTTTTGGCTTCGATGGGAATTTATAGCGTTACGCCAGGTTCGGGAATGTGGACGACTGTTGAGCCGTATTTTGATGAAATCACGATTAATCTAGAAGATGGAACGAAGCGTATAATCACGAAAAATAATTACAAAGAAAATCAATTTTTAGGATTTGAATTTTTGAAAGATAGAGAGATTAAACCTATTTCTGAAAGTGAAAAAATTGTAACAATTCCAGTTTTGGTTGCTGAAGACAGATCATTTCAAAATAAAATGAATGTTGAAGTAAAATCTTCTGAACCAAATGCGAAAATCTATGTTTCTGTGAATGGTAAAAAAGCAGAAATCTATAAAAAACCAATTTCAATCAAAGAAACAACTACAATTTCTTCTTTTGTGGAAGTGAATGGAAAGAAAAGTAAAACAATTTCTGGAACATTTACTAAGAAACCAAATGATTATACAATTCAGTTGAATTCTACCTACACACCGCAATATCATGCAGGTGGATATGATCAAAATTTTGATGCAATTGTTGACATGAAAAAAACGAAATCCGTTTCTTCGGTTGTCATGAATTTCTTGCAAGATTCTCGTTCTTGGATTGTCTTACCTACAAAATTAGAAGTCTATACATCGAAAGATAATCAGAATTTTAAATTGGTTGGAATGTTAGAAAAACAAGTTGATGCATTTGATAATAATGTGTTTTCTGATTCATGGAAAGTTCAGTTCAAAGCAGAAAAAGCACGTTATATCAATGTAAAAGCGACAAATTATGGTGCTTTCCCGAAAGGTCATTTAGCAGAACCTTTTCAAGGAAAATCCTATATTTTTGTTGATGAGATTATGATTAAATAAGATAATTTTTAAACTTATATAAAGAGGTAAATCAATACGATTTGCCTCTTTTTTCGTAACTTTATATTCGAAATTAAAGAAAATGCAAACAGAAATTTTAAACAAAACATTACAAAATCGTTCTATTAATCCGACTGCGATGAGATTGTTGGTCTTGGATAAATTGATGAATGCAGAAGTTGCGCTGAGCTTGGCTGATTTAGAAATTGAAATGGATCAGGCAGATCGAGTAACAATTTATAGAACCTTAAAAACTTTCGAAGAAAATAAATTAATTCATTCAATCGAGGACGGAACGGGCTCTATAAAATATGCGCTTTGCGAGTCGAGTTGCAAATGTACGCCCGAATTTACACATGCTCATTTTCATTGTAATAATTGTAATCAAACGTTTTGTTTGCGAAATATTCATGTGCCAGAAATCAATCTACCCAAAAATTTCAAGGCGGAACAATCTTCATTTATTCTGAAAGGAATTTGCGATCAATGTAAATCCTAAACTTTGCAACCAGATTGCAGCAATAACTTTATAATTTTGAAATATAAATTTTTGAATTATGTCTAAAGCTTGTTGTAGTACGTCAAATGACAAACATAAAGATACTCATGATCATAATCACGAAGGTCATGACCACGAACACAATAATAGTAAAATTTTATTAGGTGCCAGTTTAGCTATTTTCTTTGCCGGAATTTTTGTTCAATATGTTTTAAAACCAACTTGGTTTGTTGATAATCAAACTATTCGTTTGATATGGTTTGGCATTTCTTATATTTTAGTAGCATTTCCTGTTTGGGGAGAAGCGTTTAAATTAGCAAAAAAAATAGATTTCTTCAATGAATTTTCGTTGATGGGAATTGCGACTTTAGGTGCTTTCATTATTGGCGAATATCCAGAAGGTGTAGCGGTAATGTTGTTTTATACAATTGGCGAAATGTTTCAGGAAGCGGCGGTTAATAAGGCAAAAGGAAATATTAAAGCCTTATTAGATGTTCGTCCAGATACAGCGCATGTTTTACGAAATGGTAATTTCGAAACAATAAAACCACAAGATGTGGCAATTGGAGAAACAATTCAGGTAAAAGTTGGGGAAAAAGTTCCGTTAGATGGAATTATGATTTCAGATAAAGGAAGTTTTAATACTGCGGCTTTGACAGGAGAAAGTAAACCTTCAACGTATAAAACTGGAGAAACTGCTTTGGCAGGAATGTTAAATCTTGAAAATGTAATCGAAATTCAAACGACTAAAAAATTTGAAGATAGTTCGATTGCAAAAATTTTACAAATGGTTCAAGATGCAGCTTCTCGCAAAGCTCCAACTGAATTATTTATCCGAAAATTTGCAAAAATATATACGCCAATTGTTTTCTTTTTAGCGGCTGCTTTGGTGATTATTCCTTATTTCTTTGTTGATAATTACGATTTTAATGATTGGTTATACAGAGGTTTAGTTTTCTTGGTTGTTTCTTGTCCTTGTGCATTAGTAATTTCGGTTCCATTGGGTTATTTCGGAGGAATTGGGGCAGCTTCACGCAACGGAATTTTAGTAAAAGGTTCTAACTTTTTAGATTTAATGGCGAAAGTAAACACAGTTGTGATGGATAAAACAGGAACAATGACGGAAGGGGTTTTCGAAGTTCAAAAAATTGAAACTAATCTTCCTGAAAACGATTTTTTAAATCTTGTTTCGGCTTTAGAAAAGCAATCTACGCATCCAATTGCGAAAGCGATTGTGGCAAGTCATCCTTCAGAATTGAAAGCGATAGAAGTGGAAGAAATTTCTGGAAAAGGTTTGAAAGGAAAAGTTGATGGAAAAATAGTTTTAGCTGGAAATACTAAATTATTAGATCATTTCTCGATTCAATATCCACAAGAAATTCATGATATTGTAGAAAGTATTGTGGTGGTTGCAGTTGATGAAAAATATGCAGGATATATTACAATTGCTGATAAAATCAAGGAAGATGCGCAACAAGCAATTCAGAAAATGAAAGCTTTAGGTGTTTCGAAAACGATTATGTTGAGTGGAGATAAAAATACCATTACGCAAAAAGTTGCAAAAGAAGTTGGTGTTGATGAAGCTTTTGGTGGATTGTTACCAGAAGGAAAAGTAGAGAAAGTTGAAGCATTGAAAAAAGATCAAAATCAAGTGGTGGCTTTCGTAGGTGATGGAATCAATGATGCGCCTGTTCTAGCGCTTTCTGATGTCGGAATTGCGATGGGTGGACTTGGAAGCGATGCTGCGATAGAAACTGCAGATGTTGTAATCCAAACCGATCAACCTTCTAAAATTGCAACGGCGATAAAAATTGGTCGTGAAACAAAAAAGATTGTGATTCAGAATATCATTTTAGCAATGGGCGTTAAAATTATCGTGCTTTTCCTTGGAGCAGAAGGAATTGCCAATATGTGGGAAGCTGTTTTTGCAGATGTAGGTGTTGCTTTATTAGCAATTTTGAATGCTGTTCGAATTCAACGAATGAAATTTTAGATAAAAAATAAAGCGATCAATTGATCGCTTATTTTTTTATGTATAAATCTTTCATCAAATCTAAATCAACCTTTAAAATATCAGTTAAATAATTTTCGACTGAACCAAAATTCTTATTAATCGCTTCATAAGAGCTTTCCAAATATTCAGGTAAAACATCAATTAGATATTTATAATTCGGATCGATCTTTAAGATGTGTGCATATTTTTGTTCCAAAAAGATATTAGAAGCCAAGTAATCATCCATAATTGTATCTAAATCGACTTTCAAAGCAGATAAAATCATTGCTGTTGCAAATCCAGTTCGATCTTTTCCTGCAGTACAATGAAATAAAATTGGCGTTCTATTTTTATGTTGAATAATATCAAAAAAGCTTTTGTATTGCGTTTGACATGTTTTATCTAAAACAAAATCCTCGTAGATTTTACACATAAATTCTTTCGGATTTGAAATTCCAGCTTTGAATTGTTTCACTAAATTTTCGAAATGTCCAGAAGAAATATCCAAATGAACTTCGTGATTACAACTATTTGGAATGCGATCTTGATTTTTTAAACGTTCGTAAGTCGTGCGTAAATCAATAATTGTTCGAATTGGAAAATCGTTTAAAATCTCCAAATCATCATCTGTCAAATTTGCTAAATCATCAGATCGAATTAACAATCCTTTTCTAATGACTTCATTTTTTGTGTTAATTATTCCACCTAAATCTCTGCAATTAAATCCGCCTTCAAGTGGAAGAGTTCTTTGTCCGAGCGAGATTTCGCATAAAGTATTTTCCATTTTCTGTTCGTTTTTTAGGTTATTTTTAATATGTAAAAGTTAAGGTTAATTATTTAGTTATCATATTAAAATCGTATTAAAAAAAGTATAACTTTTTACTTTAACATTTTATTATTCTTATTCAATCTAAATTTACTTTATATTCGTATAGAATTAGAATAAATCTAAATAATCTGATGGGAGATAAAGTGAAAATTGCGAAGGAGAAGTTCATCTTAAAAAAGAAAGAATTTGTGACACCACATCTTATTCGCGTTCATTTGGAAAATGATGATGTATCTTTTTTTAAGGATACAACGTTGGGCGGAACATGTAAATTACTTTTTCCACCGCTTGGGATCCGTGATATTCACTATGCTGAGTATGATGAAGAGAATCAAAAATGGATTTCGCCATCAGAAAAATTTAAACCAGTTTCTCGTACCTATACGTTGCGCGATATTGATGCAAAAAACAATGTGATTGTGATTGATATTGCAAATCATGGATTGAATGGTCCAGGATCGCGTTGGGCAAATGAGGCGAAAGTTGGAGATATGATTGGAGTTTCGATGAAGTCGAAAAAAAAAGATTTGGCTCCAAAAACAGATTTCATTTTCTTGGCTGCAGATTTAACAGGCTTGCCTGTAATTTCAGCAATTATAGAGTCGCTTCCTGCTAAAACAAACGGAATTGTTTGTGTGGAAGTCCCAACAGAAGATGATATTCACCAAATTGAAACGAAAGCAAATTTAGAATTTAAATGGATTGTGAATCAAAATGTAGGAAGCGGAATAGCTTTATATAGTTTGACAAAAAATCAGAAATTTCCGAAACGCAAAGACGGAAAACGATTTGCTTATGTTGCGGGGGAATCTAAATCTGTAAAGGAAATAAAATCATTTTTTAAAGATGATTTAGAATGGAAAAAAGACGAATTTTATTGTACATCGCATTGGAAAGCAGGAAAAGCAGAGAAAAATGCATTAGAAAATTGTCACGATAAAATAGAACAAGAATTGTTGGTAAGAGTTTTCTAAAAACAAGAGGGATATTTAATCAAAAAGCTTTATCAGAAATGGTGAAGCTTTTTTTGTTATCTTTAAATTTCTAATTGCATTAAAATGAAGTATATCTTATTGTTGTTGTTTTCAGTTTCAGTTTTTGGTCAAGAAAAATTTAAAGTAGAATATGAAAGACGGAATTTTATTAATTTGAATGATCCGAATCCAGAATCGAAAAGATTAAGAGAGGAAATGTTTTCGAAACCAAAATATATTGCTCTTTCTGTCGATGCAAATCAATGTCTTTCACAAGAAATAGAACGAATTGATAATTCGCAAGGACCAAAATATTCGATGAAAGTTTTAGGTGGTTTTAAAGATTTGGAAAGCTTTTATGATTTCGATACGAATTCAAAAATAATCATGAGAGAAATGGATTCCAAATTGTATAATATCTCTGATTCCATTGCAACTTATAAATGGAGTATTACGCGAGAATCCAAAAAAATAAAAGGTTATGATGTACGAAAAGCAGTAGCTGTTGACGCTAATTTCAACATAGAAGCGTGGTATGTTCCTTCGATAAAATCAAAATGTGGACCAGATGAATACAATGGTTTGCCAGGATTATTATTAGAACTGAAGAAAACTTCTTTGAAAGATGAAAATCAGTATACAACTTATAAGTTAGAATCAATTTCGATTGACGATAAGCTGAAACTACAAAAACCAACGAAAGGAAAAGTAATTTCGACACCAGAATTTGATAAAATTGAGAAAGAATATTATCAAAAAATACAAGAAAATATCAACAAAAAAACAGGAGTTGATAAAGATGATTAACAAAAAAACGGCTCAATTTTGAGCCGTTTTTTTGTTATTTTGATTCAATAATCGTAAACTTACTTATTAAGAAATTCATCAATTTCAGTGTGGTTATTCAACCAATCTTTTGCCATTTCGAATGCAGATAAATTTTTGCTTAATTCTAGTGGGTGTTCCTTAAGTAATTTTAAAAATTGTTGATTAATCAAATCAATTGTGTAGCGTTCCGCTTGATTAAGCTGTTGTTTTTCTCGGTTTGATGCGTAATAATTATTTTCATTAATAAAATTGAAATAATCATTGACCAATTCCCAAAGTTCAGGAATTCCTTTTCCGATTAATCCAGAACCGATAATTGATTTTCTTTTCCATTGAGAAGATTTGGTTGGTAAAAATTGCAATGAACGAACAATATCCAATTTTGCATCTTTCACTAATTTTTCTTGAAACGAATCTGATTTATTGACAAAAATTAAATCAGCCATTTCCATAATTCCTCGTTTTATTCCTTGTAAATCATCTCCAGAACCCGGAAGTTGAAGAAATAAGAAGAGATCTGAAATTTCATTTACTAAGGTTTCAGATTGTCCAACACCGACAGTTTCAATCAAAATATTTTCAAACCCTGCTGCTTCGCATAATAAAATTGCTTCATATGTACGTGAGGTAACACCACCTAAAGAACCGTTAGAAGCGCTTGGACGTATATAAGCATTCTCTTCTCGCGATAAGTCCTCCATGCGTGTTTTGTCGCCTAAAATACTTCCTTTTGAAAGGGAACTACTTGGATCAATTGCTAAAATCGCTACTTTTTCACCTTTACTTAGAATATATTTCCCCAAAGATTCGATAAAAGTACTTTTACCAACACCGGGAATTCCTGTAATGGCAATTCTTTTTGAAGTTTTGGAAACAGGTAATAAACTAATGATATGTTGCGCTAATTTCAAATCGTCTAAACGATTGCTTTCGGCTAGTGTAATAGCTCTTGATAAGGCAAAACGATCGCCTTCTTTTATTTTTTGAGCAAGTATTTCGGGGTCAATTTTTCGCATAAGACACAATCTTAGATTAAAGATAAAGTCTTAATTAAGAATAAAAAAATACAATCGAAATTTGTGAATGTATTTTATATAGCTCTTGCATAGATTGGTATAAAAAATAAAACAAATATAATTGTTTATATATTTTAAATTCAATTATATAAACTTCATTAATTCGTAATTATGAATTTTTTTGTTCCTCTTTAATTCTTTTTATAAAAGCAGAAGGAGATTCATTCATGATTTGAGTAAAAGTTGTTGTAAAAGTACTATGAGAAGCAAATCCGCAATCACTTGCTAAATAGCTTACTTTCGTGTTAATGTATTTCGGCTCATTTTGAAGTCGATTGACGATATAATTTACTCTCAATTCATTCAAATAAGAATTAAATTGCTTTTGACGATGAGTTTTAATGATTTCAGAAAGATATTTTGTATTCGTTTCAAATTGTTTTGATAATGAAGCAAGGTTAATATCTTTCTTAGTAAAGCCTTTATTCTTCTCAAATAACTCTAATTTTCGAAGTAAGTCATTCTCGGTTTTAGATGAAATGCTAAGGTTATTCGTTGGTTTTTCTTCAATCATAACCTCTGTTGGTGGAGTTGGAGAAATGATTTTATTTGTAACCTCTTCTTTGATTGGTTCAGAAGGAATTTCTTTAATCTCTTTTACAGAACTTATTTCTTCGACAGAAATCTCAGTTGATTGTTTAGTTTTTTTGGAAACAAAGTAAATAATTAATCCTAAGATAATTATCGCTGAAATTAATAATAAAATGATTAACCAAGTTTCCATTTTTTGTAAAATTTATATTCCGAATTAATAAAATAAAACCAATTGATAATCATTAAAATAATTGATTTTCAATGATTATACTATTTGTAAAAATACTCCGAAATTTTGAAATAAAAAAGGCTAACTTTTAAGAGTTAGCCTTTTTTTTGAAATTCATCTTTGCTTGGAGAACAACCACAGCCTTTTGAGCATCCGCCTCCTTTTGAACTAAATGAGTTTCTAATTAATTTTACAACATACCAAACTGCAAATCCGAAAAGGAAAGCGATAAAAATATATTGTATCCAAATATTGTCCATACTATTATTTTAAAAAATGATATGCAATAAATGCAACTACATATGCCAAACCTGTCATAAACCCTGTCTGAATCAATGTCCATTTCCAAGAATTTGTTTCGCGTTTTACGATCGCAATTGTACTCATACATTGCATTGCGAATGCATAAAATAACAACAATGAAACTCCTGTAGCGAGGTTATATGCTGGTTCTCCTGTGTTTTGGTTGATCTCATTTTTCATACGATGAAGTAAACGATCTTTTTGACCATTGTCCTCTACATCAACTTCTCCTAAACTGTAAACCGTTGACATTGTTCCGACAAAAACTTCACGCGCAGCGAATGACGAAATCAAACCAATTCCCATCTTCCAATCGTATCCTAATGGCTCTACAACTGGCTCTATAACTGAACCTAATCTACCCAAATAAGAATGTTCTAATTTATAAGAAGCAATTTCATTTGCTAAATCTTCTTCATTCATTTTTGGATGATGAGCAGTTACAATTTCTTCTGCATTTCTGAATTGTTCTCCAGGTCCGAAAGTTCCTAAAACCCAAAGAATAATCGAAATTGCAAATATGATTTTACCCGCATCAACTAAAAATCCTAACGTTTTTTCCCAAACATTAATTCCAACATTTTTCCAATCAGGAAGTTTGTACGTTGGCATTTCTAAAATTAGGTAACTTTTATGTTTTGCTTTAATGATTAAATCCAATAAAATAGCACTTCCTAATGCGCCTAAAACACCTAAAATGTACATCACAAATAACGCCAAAGCTTGGTAACTTAATCCAAAAATATGTTCGTCGGGAATTACTAAAGCAATTAAAACGATGTAAATTGGTAAACGAGCCGAACACGTCATAAAAGGCGTTACAAGTATCGTTAATAGACGCTCTTTGTCATTTTCGATATTACGTGCAGACATGATTGCAGGAACGGCACAGGCAACTCCAGAAATTAACGGAACAACACTTTTTCCGCTTAATCCAAATGGTTTTAACCATCTGTCCATTAAATAAACCACGCGGCTCATGTAGCCCGTTTCTTCCATTATTGAAATGAATAAAAACAAAATGGCAATTTGCGGAACGAAAACGGCAATCCCTTCTATACCTGGGATTATTGCACCTCCAATGATTTCGTTGATAGGTCCTTCAGGTATTAAACTAATTGCTTTTTCGTCGATCCAACCAAATAAATCTTCGACCATTGTCATTAATGGTGCAGACCACGCATAAACAGCTTGAAAGATTAATAATAAAATTCCTAAAAAGATGATGTATCCAAAAACTGGATGAATCAATGTTTTATCAATTTTATCGGTTAAGGTTTCATTTCCGTCAAAATTATATGAAATAATATCGTTTAATTTTTCCTCTAAAATTTTATTTCGATCTAAGGCTTCTTTGACTTGTAATCGTTTCGAAACAATAGAATTTTCTTTTTTAATTGTATCTAATTTACTTAGATTTTCTTTCGATTCGAACGGAACTTCTTTCTGTGAAAGATATTGCCAAGCTAAATAATCAGATTTAAGATTAAATTCATTCTTGATTTTTTCTACAATAGAAAGATACTCTTTCGGAATTTCGTAATGACGATTATATGGAGTTGCGTCTTTTGTAAAAGCTTCTACTAATTCATCAATTCCTTCGCTTGTACGCGCGTTTGTTAAGTATATTTTTGTTTGAAGAAAATCTTCTAACTTTTTCAAATCAATATTAAGTCCCTTGCTTTTGATTTCATCTTTCATATTGATGACAAAAATTGCAGGAACGTCTAAATCTCGAACTTGTTGATACAACAAAATCGATCGTTTTAGATTAGATGGCTCACCAATAACAACTGCTAAATTTGGGTAATGACTATTGGTTTTGTCTCCTAAAGTTTTGAATACAATTTCTTCATCCAAAGAACTTGGATAAATTGTATACGTTCCGGGAAAATCTGTAATTTGGAATTTATTTCCATTTCGTTCTATTTTACCTTCGCGCTTTTCTACCGTCACACCAGGATAATTCCCAACTTTTTGACGAAGATTTGTTAATTTATTAAATAACGAAGTTTTACCAACATTTGGGTTACCAATTAAGGCAATTTTATAATGATTCATTATTTTTTTGTTATCAAAATTTTATCGGCTTCGTTTCTTCTTAAAGCTAAAACAGACTTATTAGAGATGATACTGATGCAAATAGGACCACCAAATGGAGCCTTATTTTTTACCAATAAACTTGTTCCAGGAATAAAGCCCATTTCATAAAACTTTGCAGGAATATCTTCGGTACTAAACCCTGTTACAACTGCTTGTTCGCCAATTTTTAAATCTTTTAAAGAATAATTTTCAATCATTTCTACCAATCTATCTATGAATTATCTCAAAGGCAAAGATACTTATTTTTAATTAATCCAAATAGAAGATATGTCATAGTTTTTTTATCTTTCTAATTAAATTTCAATGAATTCAAGTATCTAAATTCAAAATTTTGATTATCTTTGCACTCAATTTTCATTTATAAACATTAATTTATGTACGCAATTGTAGAGATAGCAGGGCTTCAATACAAAGTTGAAAAAGACCAACAATTGTTTGTAAACCGTTTAGCTGGTGAAGCAGGTGACGAAGTAAAATTCGACCGTGTTTTATTAACAGATAACGGAGCAATCACTGTCGGCGCCCCAGTTATAGACGGAGTTACCGTAGTAGCTAAAATCGTTGAACACGTGAAAGGAGACAAAGTAATCGTTTTCAAAAAGAAAAGAAGAAAAGGTTACCAAAAGTCTAACGGTCATCGTCAACAATTCACTAAAATTGAAGTAGCTTCAATCGGTTAAGATTGAGCTGAGATTAATTATTAACTCTTAAAAACAAAACGAAATGGCACATAAGAAAGGGGTCGGAAGTTCGAAAAATGGTCGTGAATCACATTCGAAACGTTTAGGTGTTAAAATTTTTGGTGGACAAGCAGCAATCGCTGGTAACATTATTGTTCGTCAAAGAGGTACTCAACATCATCCTGGTGATAATGTAGGAATCGGTAAAGATCACACATTATTCGCTTTAATTGACGGAAAAGTAGTTTTCACTAAAAAACGTAACGATAGATCTTACGTTTCAGTTGAACCATTATCTTAATTGATAATTCGACAGCGAAAATGCTAACAATATAAAAGCTCGAACTTATTACTTCGAGCTTTTTTTATGATTTTTATTCTTCTAAGTCTACAGCTCCTTTAGAGTATACTTCATCAGAATTTAAGTTTATGTTGAATCCTTTTTCAATTAACTTATCTCGAATTAATTTCCTTTTTCCCCAAGGATCAATAGATTAGATAATTCCTTTTTTATCAAAATAAAATGAATAATACAATGGATTACTCGTACCATGTTTACATTGGAAGGTATTTTCGTTTAAATTTAATTTCTTAGAATTTATTGGTTTTAAAAATTTATACCTTTTAAAATTAATGTCAGCAGAATCTATAATAGCAATTGTATAGTTTTTATACTCATATTGTTGAGTTTTCTCATTTGTGTTACAAGATCCTAAGTATGCCATAAAAGTAATTCCAACTCCAAATTCAGCATTATTAAAAAAAACTTTTCTATCAGGACTTTTTAATTTATCAAAACCTAGAATTAAATAAGAATTATTAGGATTAATACGTTCATTATGTTTTTCTCCTAATTCAATAAAAGTATCAACTGTTTTTTTTAGTTGTTTGCTCTTATAAGTAGAATTGAATGTTGATGAACATGAACAAAAAAATAGAATAAATGAAAGTAAAAAGTATTTCATAAGTGGTTAATTAATAGAACTAAATTACAACTTATTTCAACTAAAAAAGCATCCAATTTCTTGAATGCTTTTTGATTTTATTATTTTGAAGAGAAGCTGAAATGAAATCAGCTTGACACGTTTTGTTTTGATAATTCGTTAAGTCATCTGAACTCGTTTAAGGATCACATTTTTTAATTAGCGAATTATCTCATTAACCTATTCTTCTTCCGTTTCAACTCCCCAACCTTGTGCAGTTAATGGAACCATTTGCTCACTTCCACGAGTAATCAAATAGTTTTCTTCGTTTTTACCAGTTACATGACCAATTACCGTTAAATGTGGATTTCCTTTGATTTTTTCAAAATCTTTTTGATCAATTGTAAACAATAATTCGTAATCTTCTCCACCGCTTAAAGCACATGTGATTGGATTGATTTTGAATTCTTCGGCTGTGCGAATAACAACAGAATCTAACGGGATTTTTTCTTCGTATATATTAATTCCAACACCACTTTCTTTTGAGATATGAATAATTTCAGAAGATAATCCGTCCGAAATATCAATCATAGAAGTTGGTTTAACTTTCAACTCTTTCAAAAGATTGATAATATCCAAACGCGCTTCAGGTTTTAATTGACGTTCAATTAAATATGAATAATTTTCGAAATCTGGTTGATTATTAGGATTCACTTTTGAAACTTGCGCTTCGCGTTCCAAAACTTGCAAACCAAGAAAAGAAGCACCTAAATCTCCAGAAAGAACAACCAAATCATTTTCCTTCGCACCATTTCTATAAGTCAAATCTTTTTCTGGAGCCGAGCCAATTGCAGTCATACTCAAAACAAGTCCGCTAACAGAAGAAGTTGTATCGCCTCCCACAATATCGATATTGTATTTATCGCAAGCGTATTTCATTCCGTTGTAAATTTCGTCCACAGCTTCTATCGTAAAACGATTCGAAATTGCCATCGAAATCAACAATTGTTTTGGAATAGCATTCATCGCCAAAATATCACTAATTGCCGTCACAACCGCTTTGTACCCCAAGTGACGTAAAGGCATATACGACCAGCTAAAATTTACGCCTTCTACTAACATATCAGTAGAAACCACAATTTTCTCTTTTTTATAATCAAGAACAGCCGCATCGTCACCAATTCCTTTGATAGAACTTTCTAATTTGATTGGAAAACCTTCTTTGATTTGGTTAATTAAACCAAATTCTCCAATTTCGGCTAAACTTGTTTTTGAAACGTTTTTATCTTCTAACATGATTTTATTTTTGAGTAAAGATTGAAGGATCTATATTTTCTGAACGAAAAGGTAAATTGATAATGTCCTGTTTCGACATTGTTTTGACGGTTTGTCCTTCAAATGATTTTTTAATATTTTCTAACATTTCTGTTGGTGGTGCTTGCATTTTTCTTTTCGACATCGAAAACCAAACACCTGTCAATTCAGAATGGCAAAGATGTACACCATCTTGGTTATATAAATTATGAATAAATTGATAAATCATTCCATCTTCCGACATTCCACCAATTTCTACCGAAATATAAATTTCTTCACCTTCCATAGCTTCCTTAAAAAAAGAAAATTGTTCGTGCAAAATAGCTGGTCCAATTCCATATTCCTCCAAATTTTTCATCGAAATGCCATAATCTCTCAAAAAAGCAATACGTGCAAAACTTGTAAAATTCATATACGAAGCGTTCGCTAAATGGCGATTAGCATCCAAATCTGACCATCGAATAATGGTTTTTTGAAAATATTTATTATTCATGAATTGAAAAATTATTTAAGGTACAAAGTTACGGATTACTATTTATACGAAAATGATAATATTTTTAATCATCGTAAATAATAAAAAACAATAAGATTTAACATCAAATTAAAATATAGATATTTAATAATTTGTATCTTTAAAAAGCTATTAAACAGACAGATTATGAAAAAAATATTATTTCCAACAGATTTTTCAGAAACAGCAAATAATGCGTTTTTGTATGCGTTAAATTTAGCCGAAAATCAAAATGCAGAATTATATGTTTTGCATGCTTTTCAGTATCCAATGGTAAGTGGAGGAATCGATGCTGGTATTTTGCAAGATGTTTATAATACAATTGAATTAAATAATTTCGAGAATTTAAAAGATCATATTCCGTTCTTGAGAAAAATGGCTGAGGATAATGGTTTTGCAAATGTTGATTTGAAATTTTTCGTAAAAGAAGGAATGCTTTCGTTTGTATTGCCAACATTTATCGAAGATGAAAAAGTGGATTTTGTAGTAATGGGAACGACTGGAAATACAGGATTTGATAAAGTCCTTTTTGGTTCGAATACGATGAATGCAATAAAACATCTTAAAATTCCGGTATTGAGCGTGCCAAATGGTTACGAATTCAAAGGAATAAATAATATTGGATTTACGACAATTTTCCAAGATAAAGACCGCAAAGCCTTAGATTATTTAACCGAAATTGCTTATCGCTATAAAGCAAAAGTGCATTGCTTACACGTTTCGAAAGATGGAAATTACGATATTCCGACGCTTAATCATTGGAAAGAATATTATAAAGATGAACCTGTAGATTTTTTTATTTATACTGCGGATGAATCTGTAGATGCAGTTTTGGAATTTATTAAAGAAGAAAAAATTGATTTGTTGACAGTAGTTAGCCGTAACAAAGGCTTCTTCGAGAAATTATTTTCACCAAGTTTTACAAAGAAAATTTTGACACAACACAACGTGCCTTTGTTTGTTTTCCACGAATAAGATAATTTATACTGAATATACAAAAAGCTTAATCTGTAGAAATAGATTGAGCTTTTTTCGTGTTGAAATAAAATTATTCGTAACTTTTGAGTACAAAACACGAAAAGATGAAAAAAATATTGTTCCCGACAGATTTCTCAGAAACAGCTAATAACGCCTTTTTATATGCACTAAATCTTGCAAAAAGTATCGATGCACAAGTTTATGTGTTGCATGTTTACGAATTGCCAATGATTACAGGAAGTTTGAGTGCTGGATTGATTCAGAATGTATATGAAACGGTAGAATTAGGAAGTTTTGACAACTTCAAAGATAATATTCCGCAATTAAGACAAATAGCTGTTGAAAATGATTTGAATGAAATTCCAATCAAATTTATCTTAGAAGAAGGAAATTTCTTATATATTTTACGTGAAATTATTGGAGAAGAAAGCGTTGATTTTGTAGTGATGGGAACAGACGGAAATTCAGGAATAGAAAAAATGCTTTTCGGTTCGAATACGATAAATGCGATTACGTCGATGAAAGTTCCAATTCTTAGTATTCCGCATGGAATGTCTTTCAAAGGATTTAAGAATATTGGTTTTACTACTGTTTTTGATCAAAAAGATAAAGATGCATTGAAGTATTTGATCGAAATTGCAAATCGTCATCATGCAAAAATTCATTGCATGCACGTTTCGAAAGACGGAAAATTTAATCAACAAGCGATGAAAGATTGGCAAGATCAGTTTGCTGGAGATCCAATTGTATTTGAAGTTTATCATGATGCAGATCCTGTAAATGCGGTGTTGGATTTTATCAAGGAAAAACAAATAGATTTGTTGACGGTTGTAAGCCGCAATAAAGGGTTTTTTGATAAGATTTTTTCACCAGGATTTACAAAGAAAATTGCAAATAAAAATATTACACCTTTGTTCGTTTTTCATGAACAAAAAGTTTAGAAGGAGATGTGAAAACATTTCCTTTTTTTATCAAAAATTCTGTTAAAAATAAAACTTTACCTTTGTCTCGTGAAAAGAATAGCCATAGTAGGAGGTGGTGCCGCAGGATATTTTGTTGCTGCAAACCTTGGAAAAACTGTAGGACAACAAACTATATTGTTTGAACAAGCAAATTTACCGCTTCAAAAAGTACGCATTTCGGGCGGAGGAAGATGTAATGTTACGCATGCATGTTTTGATCCGCTTGATTTGGTCGAGTTTTATCCGCGTGGAAGAAAGGAATTATTAAGTGTTTTTTACACGTTTCAACCGGGTGATACAATGGCTTGGTTTGATGAGCGCGGAGTAGAATTGAAAATAGAAGACGATAACCGTATTTTTCCAGTTAGCGATTCTTCACTTTCGATTATAGAGGCTTTGACAAAAGCGGTTGATAAAAATAAAGTTCAGCTTAATTTCTCAGACGGTGTGCAAGAAATTAATAAAGTTGATGGTGGTTATGAATTGATAACAAAATCAGGAAAACATTTTTTCGAAACGGTGATTGTGACAACAGGAAGTACGCCTAAATTTTGGAAAAGTTTGAAAAATATAGGTTTGAAAATCGTTCAACCAGTTCCTTCTTTATTCACGTTTAATTGCAAAGATCCTCGAATTGAAGGATTGATGGGAATTTCTTTCGATAATGCTGAAGTCAAAATCAATCAACAAAAATTAGAAGAAGAAGGTCCGTTACTAATTACGCATTGGGGATTTAGTGGACCAGCGATTTTGAGATTATCGGCTTGGGGTGCTTTAAAATTGAATGAAAGCAATTATAAATTCGAAACTGAAATCAATTTTGTAAATCAATCTAAAGACGAAATCATTTCATTTTTGAATGATAAAAAACAAGTTGATGCTAAGAAAAATGTGCATAAAAATAATCCATTCGATTTTCCGAAGCGTTTTTGGTTTAGTATTCTGAGCTATTGTAATATAGATGAAAACAAGGTTTATGCAGATTTATCGAAAAAACACATCGAAGCAATTGCAATAGAATTGACGCAAGGAAAATACCAAATTAATGGAAAAAGTACGTTCAAAGATGAGTTTGTAACGGCAGGCGGTGTCGATTTGAAAGAAATTGATTTTCATTCGATGCAAGCAAAAAAAATCCCACAATTGTTTATGGCTGGAGAGGTTTTAAATATTGATGCTATAACAGGTGGATTCAATTTTCAGGCATGTTGGTCTGAAGGTTATATTATATCTGAAAAAATCAAAGAAATTTATCAATAGTGTATATTTTACACGAATGTTATTCTGGCTGAAAGCCTTAATAGTAAAGATTTTTTCAAAATTTATTATGTTAACATAACGTTATTATAAAATTATGTTATTTTTGTTTAAAGGAATTATTAAAAACGAACAAAAAATATGAAGAAAATTTTCTTAACCTTAGCATTAATCGGCTTATCTTCTTCTGCATTTGCAGGTGGATACCGAGTTGCTTTACAAGGAGTTCGCCAAGCAGCATTGGGGGGAACTTCTGCAACACAAACTCACGATGCGAGTGTTGCGTTTTATAATCCTGCAGGTTTAGCTTTTGTTGATAGTAAATTGAGTATTGCTGTCGGAGGTTTTGGTGTAAAAACTGACGTAAAATGGCAAGATCCAATGACGTTACAAAAAGCAGAAACAGATAGTAAATTAGGAACACCAATGTATTTGGCAGTTAGTTACAAGCCTGTAGATGATTTAGCAATTGGATTGAGTGTTACGACGCCTTTTGGTAGTTCGGTTACGTGGCCAGAAGATTGGCAAAACAAAGCAAATATTACACATATTGACTTGAAAGCATTCAATATTCAGCCAACGGTTGCATATCGTTTTTCTGACTGGTTTAGTTTGGGTGTAGGTTTCATTTATACACACGGAACAGCTAAATTAGAGAAAGTACAAACAGTTGCTGGAAATGATATTAAACTTAAATTAGAGGATAAAGATGCCCATGGTTTAGGATTTAATGTTGGAGCAATGTTCAAGCCAACAGATAAATTTGGAGTTGGAATTGCGTACCGTTCTAATGTAGATGTTTCTGCAAACAAAGGTGATGTTACATGGTCGAATGTTCCTTCTGGAATTGCATCTAATGTACCTTTTAATACAGATAAATGGAATACAACTTTACCATTACCATCAGAGTTTACATTTGGGATGTCATACAAAGTTTTACCACAATTAGAACTTTTTGGAGATGTAGTTTGGCAAAACTGGACACGTTACAAAAGTTTAGATATCAATTTATATAATGATGCTTCTAATACTTTCTACACATCATCTTCTACGAAAAACTGGAAAGACAATACATTATTCCGTTTTGGAGCTGAGTATACTTTCAGCGAGATGATTGTTGGACGTGTTGGTTATTATCACGATAAATCACCAGTGCCATCAGCTTATTGGTCATCAGAAACACCAAGTTCTAACTTAAATTCAGTTTCAGCTGGATTAGGATTTAGATTCGAGTCAGGATTTAATGTTGATTTATTTGGATCATATGTAAAAGGAGACGAAAGACATATTGATAATATTCAACAAAACTTCTCTGGAGATGTTAAAATGCGTGCTATAAACTTTGGTTTAGGCGTATCGTACAACTTAAAATAAGACAAAAATGAAACACTTAAATAAAATAGTATTAGTTGCATTAGCTGCTACGATGTTTAACTGTAGCGAAGATTTCGAACATCCAATTGAAGATATTCAAGTTTCTGCTGGTGAAGCAAACTTTTCTACATATATCGCATTAGGAAACTCGTTAACTTCTGGTTATAGAGATAATGCATTGTACAAATCTGGACAAGAAAATTCTTACCCAAACATGTTAGCTGGATTGATGAAAGCTGCAGGAGGAGGAGAATTTAAAATTCCATATATGTCAAATGATACAGGTGGATTTACTGATTTACCAGGTTTTCCAGGTAAATTGAATTTACAAATTGTAAATGGAGCTTTAACACCAGTTCCAAGTGCTGCGGGTGGAGCTTTAGATATCTTAGCAGATAAAGGAAAGTTTCAAAATATGGGAGTTCCAGGTGCTAAGTCTTATCATTTAGTTGCGCCAGGTTATGGAAATCCAGCAGGCTTAAAAACTGATCCAGCAACAGCGAATCCTTATTTTGTACGTTTTGCAAGTGGTGCGACAACTTCTGTAGTTGCAGATGCAGTTGCTCAAAAGCCAACATTTTTCTCTTATTGGATTGGGAACAATGATGTATTAGGTTATGCAACATCTGGAGGAGTTGGAGTAGATCATAATGAAACAAATAATGTTGATCCAAGAACTTATGGAAGTAATGATATTTCTAATGTAAATGTGGTAAAATCTACAATTAATGATGGATTAAAAGCATTAACATCGGTAGGAGCAAAAGGAGTTATTGCAAATATTCCTTCTGTAACATCTATTCCATATTTTACAACGGTTCCATACGCACCTTTATCACCAGCAAATCCAAGTTTTGCACCAATGATTGATGAATTGAATGCAACTTATGCAGGATTAAATCAAGTATTTGATGCAGTTGGTGCTTCAGAAAGAAAAATTTCTTTTTCTAAGACTGCTGCAAGTGCTGTAGTAATTAAAGATAAAGATTTAGCGGATTTATCAACAACGATTACTGCTGCATTAATTAAAGCAGGATATGATACTGGTACTGCAACTTTGTTTGGAATTACTTATGGACAAGCTCGTCAAGCAACAGCAAAAGATTTATTGGTTTTGACTTCTTCATCTGTAATTGGAAAAGTTGACACAAATAGAGTTGCAGAATTAATGAAGTTAGGGTTAACTCAAGAGAAAGCTGGTAAATTATCAGTAGTAGGTGTTAGTTATCCAATGACAGATAATTATGTATTAACAGCAAAAGAAACTGCGAAAGCAGAAGCAGCTGTAGTTAAATACAATGCAGCAATTGCGGAGTTAGCAACTGCTTATAATTTAGCTTTAGTTGATGCATATTCTGAAATGAAAAAATTAAGTTCTCAATCAGGGATTAAATATTACGGACAAACATATACAACAACTTTCGTTTCTGGTGGAGCGTTCTCATTAGATGGAGTTCACTTAACTGGAACTGGATATGCAATTGTCGCAAATATGTTTGCTGATGCAATCAACCAAAAATATCATTCAACTTTAAGACACGTTTACCCAGGAAATTATCCAGGTATTGCAATTCCTTAATTGAATGTTTAGATAACAAAAAAATCCGCTCATCGAGCGGATTTTTTATTATTTATGTTTTTTGAAATGATTATTTCAATTCTTCATTTCGCATAAATTCTTCTGCTTTTTCGACCATATTTTTCGATCCGCAAAAGAAAGGAATACGTTGGTGTAATTCTGTAGGTTCAATATCCATAATGCGTTGGAAACCGTCAGAAGCTTTTCCTCCTGCTTGTTCCGCGATAAAAGCCATCGGGTTGCATTCGTACAATAAACGTAATTTTCCGTTCGGATTATTTGTTCCAGAAGGATAAATATAAATTCCTCCTTTCAGCATGTTTCGGTGAAAATCTGAGCATAAAGAACCAATGTAACGAGAAGTGTACGGACGATCTTCCTCATCTGCCTGACAGTATTTGATGTAATTTTTAACCCCTTGAGGGAATTTTACATAATTACCTTCGTTAACTGAATAAATGTGTCCATCTTCTGGAATACACATATTTGGATGAGATAAATAGAACGTTCCGATTCCTGGGTTCAATGTAAATCCATTTACACCATTTCCTGTTGTATAAACTAACATTGTCGATGTTCCATAAATTACATATCCCGCAGCAACTTGCTTATTTCCTGGTTGTAAGAAATCTGCTTTTGTAACAGGTGTTCCAGGTTCAGAAACACGGTGGTAGATTGAGAAAATTGTTCCAACAGAAACATTTACGTCGATGTTTGATGAGCCATCAAGTGGATCAATCAACACAACATATTTACTGTTTTTTGAATTTTTTGAAGGTTGAATCGCGATAAAATCTTCGTTTTCTTCCGAAGCAATACCACAAACAACTTCGCGTTGCGACAACGTTTCGATAAACGTATCGTTTGCGAAAACATCTAATTTTTGTTGTTTTTCTCCTTGGACATTTTCATTTCCGAATTCGCCTAAGATATTTACAAGTCCTGCTTTGTTTACTTTATAATTAACAACTTTTGTAGCTAATTTAATAGAACTCAGTAATCTAGATAATTCTCCGGATGAGTAAATAAAATCTGCTTGATTTTCTATGATAAACTCTCCAAGAGTTTGATGAGAATTAGTATTCATAATTATGTTTTGCTGGTCAAATATCGGAATAATAACTCAATTTTATATCATTTCAAACGTTTGAAATTAATCTAAATACGTGAAAATCATCATTCAAATTTATTTTTTATTTTAATTAAAATCGGTCAACATATAAAGTGTAGTTTGGTTATATTTGCAAGTTAAATATTTACAAAAAAAAGTTTTTATAGAAATGAAAGTTTTCAAATTCGGTGGTGCTTCGGTGAAAGATGCAGCCGGCGTTAGAAATGTTGCGAGTTTATTGCAATCTGTTGGTTACGAAAATACATGTATCATTGTTTCTGCTATGGGCAAGACAACAAATGCATTGGAAGAGGTAGTCAAACGCTATTTTGAAAAACAAGATTTCGAAAAAACAATTAACGAAGTAAAAGAACAGCACATTGCTTTAGCGACAGAATTATTTGATAATCCAGCTGAGGTTTCTAACGAAATTTCGCAATTTTTTGATGATATTGTTTCGTTTTTAAGACGTAACAAATCACCAAATTATAGCTATGTGTATGATCAAGTGGTTTGTTGTGGAGAATTAATTTCGACAAAAATCATCAGTATGTATCTTAATTCGATACAAATTAATAACGAATGGTTAGATGTTCGCGATTATATCAAAACAGATAATACATATCGTGAAGGAAAAGTAAATTGGGCATTAACAGAAGAAAGTATTAAACGTTTACCAAACACAGGTTTGTTTATTACCCAAGGTTTCTTAGGTTCTGATCCTAACTTTTTCACAACAACTTTAGGGCGTGAAGGTTCAGATTATTCTGCGGCGATTTTTGCTTATTGTTTAAATGCGGATAACATGACGATTTGGAAAGATGTTCCTGGAGTTTTGAATGCTGATCCACGTTATTTTGATAATGCTGAGCTGTTAAATCATATTTCATATGAAGAAGCAATAGAGTTGGCGTATTATGGTGCATCTGTTATTCACCCGAAAACGTTACAGCCGCTTCAACAAAAAGAAATTCCTTTCTTCGTAAAATCATTTATTAATCCTACAGAAGCAGGAACAGAGGTAGCGAAAGGTCAACCATTAGATCCAAAAGTACCTTGTTTTATCCTAAAAAGAGAGCAACATTTGATTCGTTTATCAAGTAAAGATTTCTCTTTTATTACAGAAGATAAATTGAGCGGAATTTTCAATAAACTATATGATTATCAAATCAAAGTAAATTTGATGCAAAATTCAGCAATTTCATTATCTTTATGTTTGGAGGATAAATATGACAACTTAGAAAAGTTTGTTGCAGATATGAACGAAGAGTATAAAGTGCAGGAAGAAAACAATGTTTTATTGTACACAATTCGCCATTTCGATGCAGATTCTGACAAAGTTGTTTCAAAAGAAAAAGAATTATTGCGACAAACAGTGCGCGAAACATTACAAATAGTTGTTAAAGCTTAAATGAGTTTAATCACGACACAAGATATCTATTCAGCTTCGGGTCTTTCTAAAATTGGTGTTTTAGGAAAACCTGTGGCTTGGGCATTGAAAAAAATTTTCAGTATAGATCAGTTAAACGATTTGTACAATCGTGGAAAGCATTTGCAATGCGAACCTTTTTTGGATTATTTGATTGATGATTTGGGAATGGATTACGAAATCCATGAAGAAGATTTAAAACGTATTCCAAAAGAAGGACCTTTTATTATTATTTCTAATCATCCGCTTGGAGCGTTGGATGGAATTATTTTGATGCATTTTATGTCAAAAATTCGTCCTGATTTCAAGGTAATGGGTAATTTTTTATTGCAAAAAATTAAACCATTAGAACCTATGATTATTCCAGTTAATCCTTTCGAAACACGTAAAGATGCATACAGTAGCCTTTCAGGAATGCGCGATGCATTAAAATTGTTAAGAGCTGGAGGTTGTTTAGGGATTTTTCCTGCGGGAGAAGTTTCTTATCGAGATGACGAAAGTAGAATTATTGACAGAGAATGGCAAGAATCAGCGATGAAGTTGATCAAAAAAGCGAAAGTTCCTGTTGTTCCAATGTTTTTTAGAGCGCGAAATAGTAATATTTTTTACCGTGTAGCGAAGATTCATCCAGATTTTCAAACGGCAATGTTGCCAGCTGAAATGATGAAGAAAAGAACACGACCAATTCAGATTCGTATTGGAAAACCAATTTTACAAAAACAACAAGACGAGCATGTGTCTATAGAAGATTATTCTGAGTTTTTGAGAAAGAAAACATACATGCTTTCGTCTTATTACAAACAAAAAAGAAGTTTAACTCAAGTATTGAAAAACCCTTCGAATATTGAGTTGAAAATGCCGAATTTACCAAGCTTATCTTCTTCTAGTAAAAAGGTTAAGCCGATTATTTCGGAAACAGCTTTAGACTTATTAATTCAAGATATTGAAACTTTACGAAAAGATGAACAAGCATTATTGTTTACAAATAATAATTACGAATGTTTCTTTTCTACAGCTCAACAAATTCCAAATATATTAAGGGAAATTGGTCGTTTACGCGAGATAACATTCCGTGCGATAGGTGAAGGTACAAATGATGAAATTGACCTTGATCGATTTGATAATCATTATCACCATTTATTTTTGTGGGATAAGGATACGAATAAAATTGTTGGAGCATATCGTATGGCGATTGGTTCGGAAGTGTATGAAAAATATGGAATTAATGGATTTTATGTTCATGAATTATTCAATTTTGATCCAGAAATTCATCCATTTTTCAAGAAATGTATCGAAATGGGACGTGCTTTCGTTTCAGCTGAATATCAACAAAAGCCGATGCCATTGTTCTTATTATGGAGAGGAATTGTGCATGTAACGTTGAGAAATCCAAATCAGAAATTTATTATTGGAGGAGTGAGTATTAGTAATCAGTTTTCTGATTTCTCAAAATCTTTGATGATCGAATTTATGAAATCTCATTATTACGATTCTACTGTAGCGCAGTATGTGAGAGCAAAAAATGAGTTTAAGGTTAAGCTGAAAGAGGAAGATAAAGAATTTATTTTCGATGAATCTGAAGCTGATTTGAATAAATTTGATAAGTTAATTGATGAGCTTGAGCCAAATATGTTGAGATTACCTGTTTTGATTAAGAAATACATCAAACAAAACGCAAAAGTGATTGCTTTCAATGTTGATCCAAAATTTAATGATGCAATTGATGGCTTAATGTATATTAGAGTTTCTGATATTCCAGAATCTACTGTTCGCCCTGTTTTAGAGGATATTCAAGCAGAACTTGATAAAAAAATACAATCAGGAAAATTTGACGGAAATCTACTTTAAGATTCATGATGAATTTATAACATAAAAAATGCGCTCAACCTAGTTGAGCGCATTTATATTTTAGCTTCGCTATAAATTATTTAGCAACTGCTGTAGAATCAGCTACTGGAGCAACTGCTGTAGAATCAGTTGGAGCAACTGCTGTAGAATCAACTGCTGTAGAATCGTTAGCTGCTGTAGCTAAAGAATCAACTGCTGGTGCTTCTTCTACTGGTGCTTCTTCAGTTTTCTCTCCACAAGATACTGCTCCTAATGATAAAGCTGCTACTGCAACTACTGCGAAAAATTTTTTCATCTTTTTAAATTTTAATCGATTAATTTGATATGTCAAAGTTAGAATGATTTTGACCTGATATAATAAAAAATGATTGTAATTATTTTGTAAAACATTTTTTATTTTACAAAATATAGAATTACAATTATTTAAACGTTTATATTTTCCGAAATTATAAAATTTATAAGACAAAAAAATCCTCAAATTCTATAATTTTGAGGATGATTTTTGACTTATTACAAGTGTTTATTTTAAAACTTGTGCTTCTAATTTGAATTTTTCGATTTTATTTGAAATTAAATCCAATCTCAAATTATGAATACTTCCGATATGCGAAGTCTGAAATTCTTTGTGTGGTATATATGTTCCATTTTCTACAGATAAACCAACTTCTTTGTAAGCATCACGGAAAGGTGTTCCATTCTTAATCGCTTCATTAATATTTTCAACGGTATAAATCGGATCATATTTATCCTGATTCATATAGTTATCTTTAATCTGAAGTTGAGGAATCGCAAATGTTAAGATGTCAATAATATTATCAAATTGCATCATTGGTTCGAATAATATTTCTTTCAATATTTGATAATCACGGTGATATCCACTTGGAAGATTATTGATCGTCATCATAATATCATTCGGCAACGCCTGAATTCTATTGCAATGCGCACGAGTTAACTCAAACACATCTGGGTTTTTCTTGTGCGGCATAATCGATGAACCTGTTGTCATTTCGTTTGGCAACTTCACAAAAGCTAAATCTTGTGAATTGTATAAAACCAAATCGTACGACATTTTAGACAACGTTCCACAAATCATTGCCAAAGCTGTTGCGACAGATTTTTCTGTTTTTCCACGAAGCATTTGTGCACCAACAGAAGAAACTAAGATTTCTGAAAAACCTAATTCTTGTGTTGTTTGCAAACGATCAATTGGGAAACTTGTTCCGAAACCTGCACCAGAACCCAAAGGATTTTGATCAGAAATTTTATATGCAGCCTCAAAAAAGTATAAATCCGTCAACAAACTTTCTGCATATGCCGAAAACCACATTCCAAAACTACTTGGCATTGCCGCCTGAAAATGTGTGTATCCTGGTAATTGATGATTCTTGAATTCGTCTGCTTTTTGTAAGAAAATCTCAATTAAATTGACAATTTTTTCAGTTGTATGTTTTAAATACTCTTTCTTAAAAAGTTGAATTGCAACCAAAACTTGATCATTTCGAGAACGTGCAACGTGAATTTTTTTTCCAGCATCGCCAGTTTTTTCAATTAAATAAGCTTCAATTTTTGAATGTATATCTTCGAAATTTTCGTCGACTTCGAAATTATTTTCCGCAATCAGAACCAAAACTTCATCCAAAGCAATTTGCAACGCATCATTTTCTTCATTGGTAATCAAACCTGTTTTTGCCAGCATATTTGCCTGCGCTTTCGACGCTAATGCATCGTATTTCGCAAGATGAGCATCTAATTCTCTGTCTTTTCCAACAGTAAATTTTTCGATTTTATCATTAATGGTAAAACCTTTATCCCAAAGTTTCATATCTATAATAATGAATTAAGGGCGCAAAGTTAGTAAAAAGTTGCATAATATCTCATTAAACTTGTATAATTATTAATAATCATAAATATTTATTCATATTGAATATTTTTGATTGTTTTTTGAGAATGTTTAGACGATTGATAGCATTTTGAAAGATTGATTATTGAATGTTTATTAATATTTCGAAATAATTCAATTTCGTAAAAAAATGACCCAAAAATTATGGAGTTGATATTTTAAGAACCTTTTAATTTTTAACTTCTATTTATTTACGTTTAAAACATTGTTAAAGTGAAATTTAGACCTTTTTTATAATAATTCTAAATTATTGAAATATAACTAAAATATATCATTCTTTGATGAAAAATCTTTACTATAAACGTAATTTTGTGTACCAATTTATAGCTAAACGCGTATTTGTTTAGATGATTGTTAATGTAAGTTTTAGAATAAAACTCTGACTCAAATGCTTATGAGTGTTGAGTTTGTGTGAGTTAAATTATTAAAAATTACCCTTCGAAAAAATTACATACTTAGTTTGTATTCTGATAACAGTGGTTACCTATGCCAAAAATGATTTTTGTTGAAAATAATTTTTGCATAAGATGTGACGATACAGCGAAGTGTTATTATATAATTCATTTTGATTGGATGAAATCAGGTGTAAGTAGCTTGGTTTTAAACAATCTTTAATATTAAAAAGAAAAGATAGATAATTATGAGTCTTTACCAAGAGTATCTTAACGAGATTGAAGAAAGAAAAGGTCAAGGTTTACATCCAAAACCAATTGATGGTGCAGAATTACTAAGTGAAATCATTAATCAAATTAAAGATGTTAACAACGAATACCGCGAGGATTCTGTTAAATTCTTTATCTATAACACGTTGCCAGGAACAACTTCTGCTGCAGGTGTAAAAGCAAAATTTTTAAAAGAGATTATTTTAGGAGAAGCAACAGTTGCTGAAATTACACCAACATTTGCATTCGAATTGTTATCTCACATGAAAGGAGGACCATCTATTGAGGTTCTTTTAGACTTAGCTTTAGGAAATGATGAAGCAATTGCAAAACAAGCTGCTGAAGTTTTAAAAACACAAGTTTTCTTATACGATGCAGATACAGCTCGTTTAGCTGATGCTTACAAAGCAGGAAATGCAATTGCAAAAGATATTTTAGAAAGTTATGCAAAAGCAGAGTTCTTTACAGAATTGCCAGCTGTTGCTGAAGAAATAAAAGTTGTGACTTACATTGCTGCTGAGGGTGATATTTCTACAGATTTATTATCTCCAGGTAACCAAGCACACTCTCGTTCTGATAGAGAATTACACGGGAAATGTATGATTACTCCTGAAGCTCAAGCTGAAATTAAAGCTTTACAAGCGAAACATCCAGACGCTTCAGTAATGTTAATCGCTGAAAAAGGTACAATGGGAGTTGGGTCTTCTCGTATGTCGGGTGTAAATAACGTGGCTTTATGGACAGGTAAACAAGCATCTCCATATATTCCATTCGTAAATATTGCTCCAATTGTAGCGGGTACAAATGGTATTTCTCCTATCTTCTTAACTACTGTTGATGTAACTGGTGGTATCGGTATCGATTTAAAAAACTGGACTAAAAAAGTTGACGCTAACGGAGAAGTTGTTCGTAACGAAAACGGTGACCCAATTTTAGAAGAAGTTTATTCAGTAGCAACAGGTACTGTATTAACTATCAATACAAGAGAGAAAAAGTTATACAACGGAGATCAAGAATTAATTGATATCTCTAAAGCTTTAACTCCACAAAAAATGGAATTTATCAAGGCTGGTGGTTCTTACGCTATCGTATTTGGTAAAAAAATCCAAACTTTCGCAGCTAAAACTTTAGGAATTGAAGCTCCTGTAGTTTTCGCTCCTTCAAAAGAAGTTTCTATCGAAGGACAAGGATTAACTGCTGTTGAAAAAATCTTCAACAAAAATGCAGTTGGTGTTGCAGATGGAAAAGTATTACACGCAGGTTCAGACGTTCGTGTTGAAGTTAATATCGTTGGTTCTCAAGATACAACTGGTTTAATGACTGTGCAAGAATTAGAGTCTATGGCTGCTACAGTTATTTCTCCAATTCTTGATGGTGCTTACCAATCTGGTTGTCATACTGCTTCTGTATGGGATAAAAAAGCGCAAGCTAACATCCCTAAATTAATGAAATTCATGAACGAATTTGGGGTAATCACAGCACGTGACCCTAAAGGTGAATATCATGCAATGACTGACGTTATTCACAAAGTTTTAAATGATATCACGATTGACGAATGGGCTATCATTATTGGTGGTGACTCACACACACGTATGTCAAAAGGTGTTGCTTTCGGTGCCGATTCAGGTACGGTAGCTTTAGCTTTAGCAACTGGTGAAGCGTCTATGCCAATTCCAGAATCTGTTAAAGTAACATTCAAAGGTGAAATGAAACCATTTATGGATTTCCGTGATGTGGTTCACGCTACTCAAGCTCAAATGTTAAAACAATTTGACGGTGAAAACGTATTCCAAGGACGTGTAATCGAGGTTCATATCGGAACTTTATTAGCTGACCAAGCCTTCACATTTACTGACTGGACTGCAGAAATGAAAGCGAAAGCTTCTATCTGTATTTCTCAAGATGATACCTTAATTGAATCTTTAGAAATTGCTAAATCTCGTATCCAAATCATGATTGATAAAGGTATGGATAACAAAAATGCAGTTTTACAAGGTTTAATCAACAAAGCAAACAAACGTATCGAGGAAATTAAATCTTGTGAAAAACCAGCTTTACAACCAGATGCTAACGCTAAATATTACGCTGAAGTAGTAATTGACTTAGATATTATCGAAGAGCCAATGATTGCCGATCCAGACGTGAATAATGCTGATGTTTCTAAACGTTATACACACGATACAATCCGCGATTTAACTTACTATGGTGGTGATAAACACGTAGATTTAGGTTTCGTAGGGTCTTGTATGGTACACAAAGACGATTTAAAAATCGTTTCTCAAATGTTACGTAATGTAGAAAAAGCAAATGGTAAAGTTGAGTTTAAAGCTCCTTTAGTTGTTGCGGCACCTACTTACAACATCATCGACGAATTAAAAGCAGAAGGTGATTGGGAAATGTTACAAAAATACTCAGGATTTGAGTTTAGCGACTTATTGCCAAAATCTACTGCACGTACAGAATACGAAAACATTATGTACTTAGAGCGTCCTGGTTGTAACCTTTGTATGGGGAACCAAGAAAAAGCAGAAAAAGGAGATACAGTAATGGCTACATCTACACGTTTATTCCAAGGTCGTGTGGTTGAGGACCGTGATGGTAAAAAAGGAGAATCTTTATTAGCATCAACTCCAGTAGTTGTTTTATCAGCGATTTTAGGACGTATTCCTTCTATCGAAGAGTACAAAACTGCAGTTGAAGGTATTAACTTAACAAAGTTTAAACCAATTTCAATGAACTAATTGTTTGTAGAAAATGATATAATAAAGGCTAACATTTCGGTGTTAGCCTTTTTTTGTGATAAATATATAATATTGCAAATAAATAAGTTAGAATTGTTTTAAATAAGATTATTAGCACGGTAAAGAGTTAGTAGTTTACAAATAATTCAGTATATTGGGGTATGTTTTTTGATAAATTAAAACCAATTAAATAAATCAATTATTATGGCATTTGATATAAATATGATTAAAGGCGTTTATGCAAAAATGCAAGAACGTGTAGATGCTGCGAAAGCCATCGTAGGTCGCCCTTTGACTTATTCAGAGAAAATTTTATATGCTCACTTGTTTGACGGAAAACCTACACAAGCGTATACAAGAGGAGAATCTTATGTAGATTTTGCGCCAGATCGTGTAGCAATGCAAGATGCAACTGCTCAAATGGCTTTGTTGCAATTTATGCAAGCTGGAAAAACCAAAACGGCTGTTCCTTCTACGGTTCACTGTGATCACTTGATTCAAGCTAAAGTTGGTGCAAAAACCGATCTACAAGAGGCAATCAATAAATCTTCAGAAGTATTTAATTTCTTAGAATCAGTTTCTAATAAATATGGAATTGGATTCTGGAAACCAGGAGCAGGAATTATTCACCAAGTAGTTTTAGAAAACTATGCATTTCCAGGAGGAATGATGATTGGTACCGATTCTCACACGCCAAATGCAGGTGGATTAGGAATGGTAGCAATTGGTGTTGGTGGTGCTGATGCTGTTGATGTAATGTCTGGAATGGCTTGGGAATTAAAAATGCCAAAATTAATCGGAGTTAAATTAACGGGTAAATTATCTGGTTGGGCTGCTCCAAAAGACGTTATTTTAGAAGTTGCTGGACGTTTAACTGTAAAAGGTGGAACAGGAGCAATTGTAGAGTATTTTGGAGAAGGAGCAGAGTCTTTATCTGCAACAGGTAAAGGAACAATTTGTAATATGGGTGCAGAAATTGGAGCAACAACTTCAATCTTCGCTTATGATGATGCTTCAGAAAGATATTTAAGAGCGACTGATCGTAATGATGTTGCTGATGCTGCAAATGCTCACAAATCTTATTTACGTTCTGATGATGAAGTTTATGCAAATCCAGAAAACTTCTATGATCAATTAATTGAAATTAACTTATCTGAATTAGAGCCTCGTTTGAATGGTCCTTTTACGCCAGATTTAATGACACCAGTTTCTAAAATGAAAGAAACTGCTGCAGCTAATGGTTGGCCTTTAGATGTAGAATGGGGATTAATAGGGTCTTGTACAAACTCTTCTTACGAAGATTTAACACGTGCAGCTTCGATTGCGCAACAAGCTTTAGATAAAGGTTTAGAAGTGAAATCATCTTTTGGAATTAATCCTGGTTCTGAGGTAGTTCGTTATACTGCGGATCGTGATGGTTTATTAAAAACTTTCGAGGATTTAGATGCGGTTATCTTTACAAATGCTTGTGGACCTTGTATTGGTCAATGGGATCGTGAAGGTGCGGATAAAGAAGAAAAAAATACAATCGTTCATTCATTCAACCGTAATTTCAAAAAACGTGCGGACGGAAATCCAAATACATATGCTTTCGTAACATCGCCTGAAATGGTTGCGGCGATTGCAATTTCTGGACGTTTAGATTTTAATCCATTAACAGATAAATTAATCAATAAATTTGGTGAAGAAGTAATGTTAGATGCTCCAAAAGGAGAGGAATTACCAACAAAAGGTTATGCTTATGAAGATAATGGATATCAAGCACCTGTAGAAGATGGTTCTCGTGTAGAAGTGATCGTAAATCCAAATTCTGAGCGTTTACAATTATTAGAAGGTTTCAAACCTTGGAATGGTGAAAATATTACTGGAGCTAAATTATTAATCAAAGCATTTGGTAAATGTACAACTGACCATATTTCTATGGCTGGACCTTGGTTACGTTTCCGTGGACACTTAGATAATATTTCGAATAATACATTGATTGGTGCCGTAAATGCATTCAACCAAGAAACAAATTCAGTTAAAAATCAATTAACAGGAGAATACGGACCAGTTCCAGATACTGCACGTGCATATAAAGCGGCAGGTGTACCTTCTGTAATTGTTGGTGACGAAAACTATGGAGAAGGTTCTTCTCGTGAGCATGCGGCGATGCAACCACGTCATTTAGGAGCTGTTGCAGTTTTAGTACGTTCTTTTGCACGTATCCACGAAACAAATCTTAAAAAGCAAGGAATGTTAGCGTTGACATTTGCTGACAAAGCAGATTATGATAAAGTACAAGAAGATGATACAATCAACTTTATTGATTTAACGGAATTTGCGCCAGAAAAACCTTTAACAATCGAGTTTGTTCATGCAGATGGATCTAAAGATTTAGTTGTAGCAAATCATACATACAATACACAACAAATTGAATGGTTCAAAGCTGGTTCAGCATTAAATTTAATTAAAGCGCAACAAGCGTAATAATTATTTCAACATAAAAAGTAAAAGCCGATGTATTTCTACATCGGCTTTTTTTAATTGAAAATATTTTTTAATATATTATTAACATTTAAAAATTAAAACTAAAAAAACCTCAATCAAATGATTGAGGTTTTAAGCAGTGGTGCCTCCAGGAATCGAACCAGGGACACAAGGATTTTCAGTCCTTTGCTCTACCAACTGAGCTAAGGCACCGCCTTAATTGTGATGCAAATATAGAGCGAAAATCTGTTCTACCAAACATTATTTAAAATATTTTTTAGACGAAAAAGCTATCTTGTTCATTTACCGAGAAATAAATTTTAAAATATTTTTATCTTTGCAAAAAAAGAGCGGTTTTAATATTTTAATAGAGATTTAACAACTCATTTTTGCAATCTAATTTTTACAATTCGCAACAAATCATCATATTTGCGTCTTAGAATTCTATTATACATTCATAATGAAGTGGATTATTTGTAGTTTATCACTATTTAGCGTGGTAACAATAAAAGCTCAGTCAATATCAGTTTCACCTTATTCGGCATACGGAGTAGGGGAGCAATTGTTTGATAATAATACTGAACAAGCTGGTATGGGCGGTATCTCAACGGTTCCTACGAATCCTTTTGGACAAAGTGCGAATTTTTCGAATCCGGCGGCAAACCAAAACTTGCGTATGACAACTTTCAATGCAAGTGGAAGTGGAACTAATTATAATTTCAAATCTGGAACAGATAAAGAAAATGCAGGTCGTTTCAATGTTTCTAATATTTCATTGGCTTTTCCAGTTGGTGAAAAAGGAAGTTTCGGAGTTGGTTTTCAACCTTACACAGCGTTGGGATATGATATTATGAATACTTCTGAGATAAATAATATCAAACAAACTGTACAGATGAAAGGTGATGGAGGGTTAAATAGTCTTCATGCTTTTTATTCAAGAAATCTTTCAAAAGGATTTTCTTTAGGTTTGCGTGTTAATTATCTTTTCGGAGAGTTGCAACGTAACGAGATTTTAGCTGTAGATGGAGCAAGTTTAGCTGTAGATTATAGCGATAAATCGAACTATCGTGGTGCTCAATTTACGTTAGGATCTATGTATACGAAGAAAATTGGAAAAAATAACAATTTAAACATTGGTGCTACTTATACATTAGGAACTGAGTTAAGAACAGATGTTACAGATCTTACAACTTCTTACACATATATCGGAACAACACAATCTTCTGTAGATACAATTTCTATTATTAGAATTGATAAAGGAAAAACTAAGATTCCACAACAATTTACTTTAGGAGCATCATATTCTAAAGATAATACGTGGTCGTTAGCTGTAGAAGCGAAATATAATAATTGGAACGATTTCTCTCAACCATTAGAAGGTCAAAATACTACAATGTCTTCTGCAGTAGATTACAAAAATAATGTACGTTTGGCAGTTGGAGGATATTGGATTCCAGATTATAACAGTTACAAAAGTTATTTTAATCGTGTAACGTATCGCGCTGGTATGTATTATCAATCAGCTCAGTATTCTATTCACGGAACAGATATTAATGCTTATGGAGCAACTTTAGGTTTTGGATTTCCAATTGGAAAACAAAATGATGGTTCTATGATGAATATTTCGTTAGAGTACGGACAAAAAGGAAAAACAACAAACAACTTAATCAAAGAAAATTATTTCGGAGTTAAAGTTGGATTTGATATTAACGATATTTGGTTTAGAAAAAGAGTTATTGACTAATTTTGGACAAACAAAAATTGTATAAAAAAGCAAACGAAAAATTTTTAATTAAACCGAGTATTGTATTTGGTCTGATTAGCGTTTTCGTTTTGCTTTTTTCTTGTAAAAAAGAACTTCCACCTATCAGTAAAAAGAAGGTAGAATTCCCAACACGAACACTTATCAATGCAAATATTATCAACAAAGATTCTGGAAGAATTTCGGGTAATTTGCGTTCTCCTTTGATTGAAATATACGAAACGGTAGATTCTCCTTACACGATTTTTAGAAAAGGTTTAAACCTTGATTTTTATCAAAAAGGAAGCGTAAAACCAGGTTATTTTCAAGCAGATTGGGGAAGATTAAGTGATGTAACAGGAATCTACGAAGGTAGAGGAAATGTAATTATCGTAAATGAGAAAGGTGATTCGTTGAAAAGCGAGCAATTATTTTGGAATAAGAAAAATAAAACAGTTTATACATCGAAAGAAGTTTACTTAATTAGCAAGGAAGGCGATTCGTTAACAGCGAAAAACGGTTTGCAAGCTACTGACGATTTAGAAACCTATACTTTATTCAATAATCAAGGATTTAAGTATGTTGATGATAATCAAAAATTCTAAAGAGCGTTAAAAAAATTAACAAAAAAGCGCATACTTGTCGCTTCTTCTATTTTATTATTCAATGTATTGTCGTATTTTCGCCACCTATTATAGAAATAACATTAAAATAAAACAATGGCAGTTTTAGGAGAAATTCGTAAAAAAACTTGGCTGATCTTCGTGGTAATCGGAGTTGCAATGTTAGCTTTCGTTGCAGGAGATTTATTCGGAGAGAATTCAAAAATAAAACAATTATTTACTGGAGATCCGTCTGTAGTTGGTACAGTGAACGGAGAACCTATTGGTATTGCAGAATATCAGAGTGCGTACGATCAAACACAAAAGATGTACGAAAATCAAGGTCAAACTGCAACTCCAAATCAAATTGCTCAACAAACTTGGAACAGCTTAGTTAGTCAGAAAGTGTTGAAACAACATGCTGAAAAATTAGGTTTAAAAGTTTCTGATGATGAATTTTGGAGCTATACAGCTCAAAACTTCGGAATGGCATCTGGTGCAGAAGCACAACAACAGATTGCTCAATTAGAAGCGAATGCGGCATCAAGCCCAGAAGCGCAACAACAATATAGAGGTTGGTTGCAAACTGCTGAACAAATAAAATTACAGATTTTATCTCAAAAATATTTTGGTTATGTAATGGCTGGTACAGCGGTTACAAGTAAAGAAGCGGATATTCAACAAGGATACAATATTTCGAATGCAAATATTCAGTATGCATTTGTAGATTACGCAACTTTGGCTAAAAAATTAAATGTAAAAGTAACAGACGAAGAAATTTCTGCTTACGAAGCGAAATATCCAAAATTGTTCAAAGCAGAAGGTTTAGTAAAATTAAGCTACACTTATTTCCCTGCTGGAGCTTCGACTGCTGATGACGCTGTTGCTTTAGCAAACATCAAAAAGTATTTGTCAACTCAAATTGTTCATGACGAAGTAAACAATGTTACAGATACAATTGCAGCATTTGGTTCTGCAAAAAGTGATTCGGTTTATGTGACTCAAAATTCTGAGAAACCATTTATTCCAAATTATTTTACAAAAGCAGAATTGGAACAAGCTCAATTAGGACCAGAAGCAACAAACTTCTTGAAAACTGCTACAGTTGGACAAATTGGTGGACCTTTCAAAATTGGAAATACATACCAATTATACAAACTTTCGAAATCGAAAGAAGTAAAAGATTCTGTAAAATCTAGTCACATCTTAGTTTCTTATACAGGAAGCGCTGCTGGAAACGGAGTAAAACGTACAAAAGACGAAGCAAAAAAATTAGCTGAACAAATTTTAGCTGAGGTAAAAGCTAATCCAGCTTCTTTTGGAGAAGTTGCTTCAACAAAATCGGATGATAAATCATCTGCTGTACAAAAAGGAAGCATTGGTTGGGTTGGAAAAAACAATCAATTAGATCAAACTTACAACGGATTTATTTTTACAAAACCAGTTGGTACAGTTGATTTGGTAGAATCTCAATTTGGGTTTCATATCATCAAAGTTGATGACGCGAAAAACAAAACAGCTTATCAAGTTGCAAATATTGTAAAAACAATTGAGCCTTCTAAAGCGACAACAGAAAAAGCATTTACAAATGCAAGAACGTATGTTCAGAATGTTGAAGGAAAATCATTGAATGATTTCAAAAATACTGCGAAAAAAGGTGGTTATTTAAATAATACAACAGAAGGAATTGAGCGTTATGCTGCGATTGGTCAAGATATTCCAAACGATCAGGACGGAGATATCTTAAAATGGGCTTTTGACAAGAAAACAGATAAAGGAGCAACAAACTTGTTTACATCTTCTACAGGAGATTACATTGTTGTTCATTTAGTTGAAAAATTTGACAAAGGTTTAGCACATCCAAGTGTTGTTCGTCAATATGTAGAGCCAGTTTTGATGCACGAAAAAGTTGCTAAATTGGTTGATGAGCAAGTTGCAAACGGTGGATTGAATGCTTTTGCATCTAAATTCGGAGCGAAAAAAGGAAATGCTACGGTTAACTTCTCTAATTCTAATTTAACTGGAATTGGTTTAGAACCTAAAGTTGTAGGAGCTGCGTTTGGTGTAAAACCAAATCAATCTTCTAAGGCGATTGCAGGAAATGCTGGAGTTTTCTACATTATTCCTTCAAACCAACAAATTCAAAAGAATCAAAAAGGTTCAATGATTTTGGATAATTTAAACCGTCAATTACAAGGTAAATTTCAACAAACATTGTTACAATCATTGATTCAAGCTGCTGATGTGGTTGATAACCGCGATAGAGCTTTACGTTAAGATTTAAAAAATTTCTTTTTATAAAAAAAACTCCCAAGTTGTATAGTTTGGGAGTTTTTGTTTATGGAAATAATTATTTATTCTTTTTCAATTTCTGATAAAAAAGATTGAACGAAATCCATTTTATCTTTAGTTGTTATGATTTTGAAGAAAATAATATCGCGATCATCATTGTCTTTAGAAATTTCAATTTTATGATAAGATTCGGGTTCCGATAATTCAAACCATATATCTTTATCAAAATTAGTTTGAAAAAGATTATATTTTATTAAATCTAAATCCTTTTGAAAATAAAATTCTTGTATAAGGAGTTTGATAAATTCACTAAAATAAGTTGAATATATCCAAAAATTATTTTCTTCCATATTTTTTAATAAATTAACTTACCTATCAAACTCATTCGGATATTCGCCTTTCACGATTTCAATTTTCGCTTCTACAGCTTTTTGTAAATCTTCTTGATATTTGATTAATCTTTCTTGTAAAGTAGGATTAGTCGCACCTAAAATACGCGCTGCCAAAATCCCTGCATTCTTCGCCGCATTCACTGCAACTGTAGCAACTGGAATACCATTTGGCATTTGTAAAATAGATAAAATAGAATCCCAACCGTCAATAGAATTTGACGATTTAATAGGAACACCAACAACAGGAAGAGGCGTAATAGATGCAACCATTCCTGGTAAATGCGCAGCACCTCCTGCACCAGCAATAATAACATTTATTCCACGTTCGTGCGCTGTTTTTGCATAATCAAACATACGTTTTGGCGTACGATGCGCCGAAACAATTGTCAATTCGAAAGGGATATTTAATTCTGTTAATAGATCAGCAGCTTGTTTCATGATAGGCAAATCGCTATCACTTCCCATTATAATTCCTACCATAGTTGTTACTTTTTTGCCACGACTTTAACCGTTGCATTAACTTGTTTTATGTTTTGTTTTAATTGTTCTAAATCATCATTCACCAATGTAACGTGTCCCATTTTTCGACCTGGTTTTGTGATAGTTTTTGCGTACCAATGCAAAAATGTTCCTGGAATCGTCAATAATTCTTCAATATTTTCGATTTCTGCTTGTCCAGTTTGTCCTTCAGCACCAATTAAGTTAACCATAGCAGAAGTAGTAAACAATTTTGTAGAACCAAGTGGTAATTGCATTAACGTTCTTAACATTTGATCGAATTGTGATGAATAAGCAGCTTCAATTGTTGAATGTCCAGAATTGTGAACACGAGAAGCGGTTTCGTTTACCCAAATCGATTGATCTTTGTTCAAGAATAATTCAACTGCGAAAACTCCTGGAGATTTCAATGCTTTTACAACATCACGCGCAATTTGTTCCGCTCGATCAGTGATTTCTTTCGAAAGTGTAGAAGGCATCAATAAATAATCTAATAAATTATATTCTTCGTTGATGACAAATTCTACGGTTGGATAGGTGACAATATTTCCTAAATGATCGGCAACCGTAACAACCGCAATTTCACGATCTAAATCGGCGGGCGTTTCGAAAATTGAAGGAGATTGAAGCATTTTATCCAAATCAGCTTCAGATTTTAAGAATTGTACACCTTTTCCATCATAACCATCTTTTCGAGATTTTTGAAAAATCGGATAATTGATATCTTGTTTTGATTTTAAATCTTCCCAATTATCTAATCCAAAATAAGGCGCAGTCGGAATATTATTATTGACATAAAATTCTTTTTGAATTCCTTTGTCTTGAATAATAGCTAAAGCTTCAGGATCTGGAACAATGCGTTTTCCGATTGATTTTAGATAACGTAATGCTTCAACATTTACGTGTTCAATTTCAATCCCGATTGCATCTAAATCTTTTCCAAATGCAACAACCGTTTCATAATCTTTGAAATCGCCTTGTACAAAATGATGCGCATGTGGCCCGCAAGGTGCATCAGCAGCTGGATCTAAAATACTAATCTCGCAAGGATATTGCAATGCATTTTGCAAAAACATATACCCCAATTGTCCTCCTCCTAAAATTCCGATTTTTATCATATTGCGAAGTTAATGAATAATATAATTTCTATTTTTACGAGAACAAAAAAAGTATTGACGAGATGTTAACAAAATGGAGCAGAGTTTTATTCTTTGTATTTTTAGGAATTTATTTAACAAGTAAAAGTTTTTATCAATATTTCGTCTTCGATATGTTGGCACAATATTCTATTTATGCGTTGATTATTGCCTTTTTCTTGTGTATGATTTACAATTATTCGATTCGTAAAGAAGAAAAGAAAAATATTTTATGGTTGATTCCTTTGGTTGCGATTCCAATTATTACGTACAAAAACATAGGGAATTTCTATTTTGGAGAAAATGCAAAAGGAGAAAAATCGAATTTTAAAATTACGTCAATCAATATTTTTTCTCAAAATGAAGAGTTTCAACACTTGAAAAAATATTTAAGTAAAGATAAAAGTGATGTAATTGTTTTACAAGAATTAACGCCTGCTTGGCAAAAACATGTAGAGTTTATCCGAAAAGAATATCCATATTATAAAGAAGAGGTGAGAAGTAACAATTTTGGAATTGCGATTTATTCTAAAATTCCATTCTCTAAAGTATCAACAAAAAATTATATTGATGAAATGCATCCTTCTATTTTAGCGGAAATTATTGTAGACGCTAAACCATTAAGCATTTTGGTAACGCATCCTGTTCCGCCTTTACCAAATCAGGCGCGTTTTGAAAGACGAAATAAACAATACGAATTGATGAAGCAGGAAATTGATGCTTTACCGAATGAAAATATCATTTTAGTTGGAGATTTGAATTCAACAGTTTATTCACCGAATTTCAAATTGGTGCAATCAGATAAAATGAAAGATGCGCGCTCTGGTTTTGGATTGAATAATTCTTGGAATGCTTTTATTCCAATTTTCCGTACAAATATTGACCAATGTTGGGTTTCAAAGAAAATAAAAGTGACCAATTTTTATCGTGGAGATGACATAAAATCAGATCATTTTCCGATTGTTGCAGAACTGAAAATAGATTAAGAATTTGGGTTAATTTTTAAATTTCAAAAAAAAGATTACCTTTGAAGTTCAATCGAAAGGGGTGCTTCTTTAAGAGGCTGAGATTATACCCAAAGAACCTGGGCAGGTAATGCTGCTAAGGGAACTGGTACTTCACCAAATTACATTCGCGCGTAAATTATAAAAGTGTAAGATGGCTCCTTTCATAATATTTTTTAAAATTAATTATGAAAAGGTCGATTTTTTTATTGTCATTTTTTGGTGCATCTATTCTTTATGCACAAGAAAAAGATTCTATTCAAAAAGAAGAAATTCAATTAGGAGAAGTTTCAATTGTCGAAAAACTTCCGATTACAGTTGAAAAGGTAACTGATAAAATGTTACAAAAGAAGAATTTGGGACAAGATGTTCCAACTTTGTTAAATTCTGCTACGTCTGTTTCTATAACTTCCGATACAGGAACAGGAATTGGTTATTCGTCTATCAAAATTCGTGGACTTAATGAACAATCAATCAACGTTACATTAAATGGAATTCCGCTTAATAATCCTGAGTCTCAAGGTGTTTTTTGGGTGAATATGCCAGACTTGGCTTCATCTACAAGCTCTATGATAATTCAGAGAGGAGTTGGAACTTCATCAAACGGAATGGCTTCTTTTGGAGCAAGTGTTAATATCGAATCTCAAAATCCGTCTACCGTTCCTTTTGCAGAAGCAAATGTTTCTTTCGGAAATTATAAAACGCAAAAATATACAGTTCAGGCTGGTACGGGAAAAATACTAAATAATAAGTTGAGTATTGATGGACGTTTTTCTAAGATAAATTCAGATGGATATGTAGACAGATCTTGGTCAGATTTAATCTCTTATGATTTTACTGCCTTATATGAATTGAATGAAAAAACAAAGTTTAGATTTCAGAATATGTTTGGAAAAGAACAAACGTATCAAGCATGGAGTGGTGTAGATGCTGAAACTTTAAAAAAAGATAGAACATATAATTTTGAAGGAGAAATTTTAGACGAAAATGGAAAGGTTGAAAGTTTTTATAAAAATCACACCGATAATTACCGTCAAAATCATTATTTTCTTTCGTGGTTACAAGATTTTGGGAATAATTGGAAATCAAATTTAACACTTCATTACACAAAAGGTAAAGGTTATTACGAGAGCTATAAAAATAATCGCAGTTTGAAACGTTATAAATTGGATTATTTAACTTCAGAAAAAAGAAATTTAATTAATCGTGAATATCTTGATAATGATTTTTATGGTTTTAATCTTGAAGTTGAAAATCAACGTCTAAATGATTTTAAAGTATTTTTCGGATTATCTGCAAACGAGTATGATGGCGATCATTATGGAAATGTTTTATGGGTAAAAGGCACGGATTTTAAGGATAAAGATTTCAAATATTACAACAATCGTTCTGTGAAAAAGCAATTGGCAGCTTATGCGAAAGTGTTGTATCAATTGAATAAGTTTGAATTATTTGGTGATTTGCAATATCGTTATGTTGATTATGATGCGAAATATTTACCAAATGGGAAAAATGATGATGAAAAGTTTAGACCATTTTCGGATACATTCAATTTTGTGAATCCGAAAGCTGGGATAAATTTTAAAATCAATTCTTCGAATGTATTGTATGCTTCTTATGGTATTTCACATCGTGAGCCTTTGAGAAATGATTATGTAGATTCTAAATCTAAACCAAAAGAAGAATTTCTACAAGATTATGAATTTGGTTATAGAAAAGTAGGACAACTTTCTTTGAGTGCAAATTTGTATTATATGGATTACCAGAATCAGTTGGTTGCAACAGGAGAGTTAAATGAAGTAGGTGCAAGAAAGCGTGTTAACTCAGGAAATAGCTATAGAAGAGGAATAGAGTTGGATGCGAATTATAAGGTTATTCCGAATCACTTGAATATTTTTGGAAATTTAACTTTAAGTCAAAATAGAAATATAAATTACGAAGAGGAGGTTTGGGATGAAAAAGGAATTTCTTCTATAAAAAATTATGGAAAAACAAAAATTTCGATGTCACCTGATGTGATTTCTGCTTTTGGTTTTGAAGTTATTCCTTTCAAAAATGTGTTGATTAATTTGACGAATAAATATATTGGTGAACAATATTTATCAAATACAGAACCAGTAGATGGAAAATTAGATAGTTATTTGGTTTCGGATCTTTTGATTCGATATTCGCCAAAAGTAAAAGGAATTAAAAACCTTGAATTTTCGTTCTTGATTAATAACTTATTTGATGTAGAATATGAATCAAACGGTTATTATTATGGAGGAGGATATTATTTTCCACAAGCCGGAATTAATGTTTTGGGCGGAGTTGGAATTCGTTTATAAAAAGCTAAAAGCTCGAGAATTTCTCGAGCTTTTTTTATTCTTCAATATAATCAAGAGGAATATGCCAAATTTCGGTTTTATTTTTTTCTCGAAAGAAATCCAAATGTCCAATTTCATCCAACCCATATTCTTTTGGAACGATATTCAAACGTTTTTTCTTCGCATTTTTCAAAACTAATTTCCCAAATAAATCTACAGATTTTGGTGTTGCCATAAAATCATCATCCAAACTAATGATTAAAACAGGTTTTGTAATTTCATCATACAAATTTTGCGTTTCATCAGCGTAACCTAGAATTGAAGTTTCATTCAGAATTAGTTTTCGCCAATCTTTCGCAATTCCGATTGGAATTGGTTCACCCATTCCAACCTTTTGAGAAGGAAAAAATCCATAAAAAGCAGATAAAATAGGAATCGCAATACGAAAAAAGAAATTCACTTTTGGTTTATCCTTTTGATGAAAATTTTTGATATAGCCATATTGAGAACCAATCGTTACAATTTTATCATAAACTTTGTAAGCGCGTGTCAAACCAATCATAATTCCACCGATACTATGACCAATTAAAAATTTTTCGTGATTGGGATAAAATTCTTCGATATATTGTGTCAAACCTAAAAAATCTTTATCGGCCCAATCTGTAAAATGCGCTTTAAAATCTTTTAACTTTTTGGGTTTAGAATCGCCGATTCCGCGATAATCATACGTAAAAACCAAATATCCCTTATTAGCTAAATACGTTGCATATTTGGCATAAAAACTTTGTTTAACACCAATTGCAGACGAAATGACAATGATTTTTTTGGTTGCGTTGTTTTCGCCAAAAGAGGTTACGGCAATTGGATATTTGTCGGAAGTTTCTAGTATGAATTTTTTCATTCTTTTTATTTGATAAGGTAAAAAATATACCTTTACAAGGTAAATCAATCTTATGAAAAAAATTATTTTAATTCTATTAATCTTATTCTCTTCGAAAATGTTTTCTCAACAATTAAAACCTGATAATGTGATTGGTTTTTGGAAATTACAAGAATCGGGCTTTTATGAAAATGGCAAAAAAGTGTCTAAAGAATTTGATGATTGTCGGTTAATGAGAAATTATACAATTTGGGATAATGGATATGCTATTTATAACTATGTAGAAGGAAGTAATGGCAATTGTTTTCCTAGTGAGCCTCGATTAACATTGTGGCGAATTGTTGATAATAGAATTCAATTTTACATTGATGATTATATTTTTGAGGATAGAATTGTGAAAATTAATCAAGATAAAACGATAACTTTTGAAACATATATTGATAAAAAAATTGTAGATTCTGATAAGAAATTTGAGAAAATAGCAAATACAATCAGTTATGATATTTTACGTAAACAATAAATAAAGAAAATAAGTTTTCAGGTTTATTTTTTATATTCACTTTACGTCATTCAAAATCTTTATTTTTACCACATAATTATTGAACCGAATGAAAAATATATTCAGCCTATTTTTAGCATCAATTTTATTGCTTTCAGTTTTTTCGTGCAAAGAAGACGATTCGTTGGCAATATCGCAAGATCAATTGTTGCGATCTGGAAAATGGCAATTGAAAGAAATTAGAAAAACGAAAGGGAATATAACGGAAACAGACAAGTTGTTGGCTTGTGAGCGACAGTCTACATTAGATTTTTCGGATGTTACGAATTATAATTCTAACATGTATAAAACCGAAAAAGGAAATTGTGTACAAGAACAAACGATAGGAACGTATGTGTATAATACGTCTAAAACAAAACGTTTGTTAACGATGTCTCTGAATGATACAACGTACAATTATTATGTGAAGCAGTTAGATCCAAAATATTTGATTTTGCAAGATACGTTGAGTAAAGTAGATACGATAAAGCTTCGTTTGCAAGTTTTTGAAATTGTAAAATAATAATGAAAATACCTTCAATCTTGGAAGGTATTTTTTATTCGAACATTTTTCGTGTAATAAAATCTTTGTCTAAACTCCAAGCGCGTGCAGGAGAATATTCACGTCCATAATAAATGATTTGAATATGTAATTTATTCCACAATTCTTTTGGAAATATTTTCTTCGCATCCTTTTCTGTTTCTCCAACATTTTTCCCTTTTGTCAATTTCCATAATTTCATCAAACGATGAATATGTGTGTCGACAGGAAAAGCTGGATGACCAAACCATTGTGACATCACAACCGAAGCAGTTTTGTGTCCAACGCCAGGTAATTCTTCTAATTCATCAAAACCTTCTGGAACTTCTCCATCGTATTTTTCGATTAAAATTTCGGATAATCGTTTGATGTTTTTGGCTTTTGTATTTGATAAACCAATTTCGCGGATATAATATTTTATTTCATCTACTTCTAATAACGACATTGCTTTTGCATTAGCAGCTTTCGCAAATAATTCGGGTGTTACTTGATTCACTTTTTTATCTGTTGTTTGGGCAGATAATAAAACGGCAATCAATAATGTAAAAGCATCTTGATGATCTAATGGAATAGGTGGAACTGGATATAATTTTTCCAATTCATCAATCACAAATTGGACGCGTTCTTTCTTTAACATCATAAGTTCTGAGACTTTTTGTGTAAAAATAATGAAACATCTTTAATTATGCTTTATGTATTACGAAATGCGAAGTTCGCTATTAGAAAATTGAAGTTCGAATATTTTTCGTAAGTTTTTAAATAACAGCTTTTCCTTTTTTTACCTTCATTTTAAAAAGTAAAGTTTAAGCGACTTATTTTGGCGTTATATAACATTACATTTGTAGTATAAATAAAAGATTAATTAGTTAAATCAGTTACGATTCAAGATTTAATCATTATTTTTACGAGAAGTTCTAAAGACAAATCAAGATGTTAAAAATAGGAGATAAAGTTCCAGATTTTAAAGGAATTGATCAAGATGGAAACGAAGTTTCGTACCATGATTTTGCAGGAAAAAAATTAGTCGTTTTCTTTTATCCAAAAGCAAGTACGCCTGGTTGTACAGCAGAAGCATGTGATTTGCGCGATAACGAAAATGCGTTGAAAGCTCAAGGTTATCATTTGGTTGGAATAAGTGCAGATTCTGTGAAAAGACAAAAGAATTTTGCAGAGAAAAACAATTTACTTTTTCCTTTGCTTGCAGACGAAAATCACGAAATTTTGAATGCTTTCGGCGTTTGGGGACCAAAGAAATTTATGGGACGCGAATTTGATGGAATTCATCGTACAACTTTCATCATTGATGAAAAAGGAGTGATTACAGATGTAATCGAAAAAGTGAAAACAAAAGAACACGCAAAACAAATTTTAGAAAAATAAAAAATAATATAATGAGCGATTTAGACAATAAAAAGAAAGCGTTACAGCTAATCTTAGATAAGATGGACAAAGCTTACGGGAAAGGAACTGTAATGCGTATGGGAGATTCGGCTGTTGATGATAAAATAGAAGTAATTCCTTCTGGATCTTTGGGATTAGATTTAGCGTTAGGAGTAGGAGGTTATCCTCGCGGACGTGTTATAGAAATCTACGGACCTGAATCTTCAGGTAAAACAACATTAACGTTACACGCTATTGCTGAAGCGCAAAAAGCTGGTGGTATCGCTGCTTTTATTGATGCTGAGCATGCATTTGACCGTTATTATGCAGCGAAATTGGGTGTTGATGTAGAAAACTTAATTATTTCTCAACCAGATAATGGTGAGCAAGCATTAGAAATTGCAGATAACTTAATTCGTTCGGGAGCGATAGATATTATCGTAATTGATTCTGTTGCGGCACTTACTCCAAAAGCGGAGATTGAAGGTGAAATGGGAGATTCTCGTATGGGATTACAAGCGCGTTTGATGTCTCAAGCTTTACGTAAATTGACAGGTACAATTAATAAAACGAAATGTACAGCGATTTTCATTAATCAATTACGTGAAAAGATTGGGGTAATGTTTGGAAATCCAGAAACAACAACTGGTGGTAACGCCTTAAAATTCTACGCATCTGTACGTTTGGATATCCGTCGTTCAACTCAAATCAAAAATGGAGATGAGGTAATCGGAAATCATTCGAAAGTAAAAGTGGTTAAAAATAAAGTTGCTCCTCCATTCCGTCAAGCAGAATTTGATATTATGTATGGTGAAGGAATTTCTAAAGTTGGAGAAATTTTGGATATGGGTGTTGAGAAAGGAATTGTAAACAAATCTGGTTCTTGGTATTCATACAATGATAGCAAATTAGGACAAGGTCGCGATGCTGTAAAAGAAGTATTGAAAGATAATCCTGAATTGGCAGAAGAAATTGAAGCTAAAATTGTCGCATTAATCAAAGGTGAGCCAGTAGATGGAAAACCATCAGTTGATAATCCAGCTGACGAAGCAGAATTATTTGCTGAAGATTAATTCGAAAGAATTTTTATATAATGATAAAAACCTCTCAATTTTGAGAGGTTTTTTTGTTATTTTGTATAATTAATAAAAAAGGCGTCCTCATCTCCAAATGAAATTCTTAAACTATTTTTTGTTAATATTTCGATATTTTCTATTTCAGTATCATTAGTGTTATTTTCTGTTAAGGTAATTCGTTTGTTTTTTAAACTCCATTTTCCTTCAGACGGGCTATGATAACAAGGGTCATTTCCTCCTCCTTCATAAAAATCATTATAATAAGTAAAATTTTTATTAAAAGTTATACTTGTTTTAGAATCACATTCATTGTATTCTTCAATTATTTCTTTTCCATTCAAATAATATCCAGAGTTTTTAATCTGCCATTTACCAATTAATAATTCTTCATGCGATTCTACATTAGAATCATCATCGTTATTACAAGATGCGAAAAATGTAGTCGCTGAAAGTGTAGCAAATAATAATAGTTTTTTCATAAGTTATTTTTTTGATTGGCAATAATATGAAAAATGATATTAATTAAACGTTTTTAAGTATTTATAATAAAAAAAACACTTCTGTAGAAGTGGTTTGTCATGTTGAATTTATTTCAACATTGTATACTGTTTATGATGAGATCTGAAACGAGTTCAGAATATTCATATTTATTATTTAAATAGTAAAACTTTTAATAATAAAAAAAGACAATCAAATTGATTATCTTTTTTGCTCCTCCTCTTGGGCTCGAACCAAGGACCCTCTGATTAACAGTCAGATGCTCTAACCAACTGAGCTAAGGAGGAAAATCCGATATTTTAAAATTTTATTTTTAAGTCTTTGTTTGACATTTCACTAAAAAAGCTCCTCCTCTTGGGCTCGAACCAAGGACCCTCTGATTAACAGTCAGATGCTCTAACCAACTGAGCTAAGGAGGAATGTTGCTTAATTGTGGGTGCAAATATAGAAGTATTTTTTACACCCACAAAAAATATTTTAAATTTTATTTAAAAATCATATTCACAATATCGTTTCCGAAGATGAATACCATTAATCCTAAGATAATTACAACGCCAACCATTTGTGCTTTTTCTAAAACTTTTTCACTTGGTTTTTTACCTGTGATCATTTCATAGATGGCAAAAACAGCATGTCCACCGTCCAAACCTGGAATTGGTAATAAGTTAATAAATGCTAACCAAGCAGAAATCATTGCCGTAAATGACCAGAAAAATAACCAGTTCCATTCTTTTGGCATTTGTTTTACCATTCCAATTGGTCCAGCAACTTGCTTACGACCGTCTTTTACTTGGAACAATGTCCCAATTCCACGAACTTGCGTTGCAATCGCTTCAAATGGCTCTACAATTCCTTTTGCGATTCCTTCACCAATTGTATAATCTTCCTTAGAAATTAATGAATCTAAATATGCTGTTGATCTTAGGAATCCAATGCTTCCATCTTTATCTACATTTACCATCAACTCTACAGGCTCGCCTTTTCTTTCAACACTTAAAGAAACTGTTTTTCCTTTGTATTCTTTTAATTTATTTGTTAAATCTGAAAATAGAGGTGTTGTGAAACCATCAATAGCAATTACTTTATCATCTTTTAATAAACCTGCTTTTTGTGCTGCACTATTCTCAACAACAGAATCCACAACGGTTGGCATTTGAGGAATAAAGAAAGCGCCTTTAGCGTTTAAAATTTCAGTTCTGAAATCTTCTGTAATTGGTAAAGAAACTTCTTTTCCTTGACGTTTTACATCTAAAGTTTCACCACCCAACAAGGCTTCTTTTCCTATTTCATTTAATGCTTGATATTTAACACCATTTACACCAACTGGAATATCACCTTTTTGCAAGCCGAATTTAGTTTGCGTTGCATTCGCTTCGATTCCATATTGCATTTTGTTTACATCAACAAAGCTTTTTCCTTGAGAAATGAATAAAATAGTATAAATAATCATCGCTAAAATGATATTTACAATAATACCTCCTAACATGATGATTAATCGTTGCCAAGCTGGTTTTACACGGAATTCCCACGGTTTTGGCTCTTGTTTCATTTGTTCCAAATCCATGCTTTCGTCAATCATTCCCGAAAGTTTTACGTATCCTCCAAGAGGCAACCAACCGATACCGTAAACAGTATCACCAATTTTCTTTTTCCAAATGGCAAATTTCACATCGAAAAAACAAAAGAAACGTTCAACACGAACGCCAAACCATCGCGCTGTTACATAATGTCCTAGTTCGTGCAACATTACTAAAAGCATCAAACTAAGCATTAAGGTAGCTATCTGTATTAACATATTGTTTTAAATTTATTTATGTTCTAATTTTATTAAACGATTACAAAATTAATCGAATTTATTTATCAAAGCGGTTTATTTTTTCCATTCTAAGGTTTCTAACAATTTTTTTACATCTTTTTTGATGTAATCAACTGCTGGAGCTAAAGAATCGGGTTTTGGTTGAGTTTTGAAATAAACCGAACCTGCTAAAAAATTCTTTACACTATCCGTCGCATGAAACTGAATATTAATCGCTGATTCTCCTCCTAATTCATACATAGTACCAAAAACCTTTTTTTCTGGAAAAGAAAATTCTTGTGGCGAGATAAAACTGGCTTTAACCGTCTGTTCTTGCACAAAACTCTCACTTTCTTTTATTTGAACGATTAAATCTTGTGGAGACTGAACTGGAAAATATGTCAGGTAAATTGTCGCTTTCATTCGTGGATAAACAATATTGAAAGAGTTTGGTTTTTTGCCCACTACGACCTTTCCAAAGTTTGAATATTGGAAAGTATAAGGTACATTTTCTTTGAAAGACAGATAAGTTTGTTGCGGATATTCGAGGCGAACTTGTCCTAAAGGTTTGGCAACTTCCTCGCTTTTATTGCACGACACAAAAAAAATAGCACTACTACATAATGCTATTATAGTTTTAAAATTCATTGTATAACGTAAAACGTTAAATTTTGTAAAATTCATTTAATTTTTTAATTTCTAAAAAGGCAAATCGTCTTCTCCTTCATCTATAAAAGGTGGCTCGACAACTGTTGTGTTTTGTTGACTTTGCTGAACTTTGTTCTGATCATTTTGCATGGCTTGACGTTGTTCATTGTCAATTTTTGGTGTCAAAAACTCGATTGAATTTGCTACGATCTCTGTTGTATAACGCGTTTGTCCGTTATCGTCCCATTTGCGTGTTTTGATGCGTCCTTCAACAAAAACTTTATCTCCTTTTTTCAGATAACGATCACATAATTCTGCCAATTTATTGCGTGTCACAATATTGTGCCATTCTGTTTCTGTAATTCGTTCTCCTGTTCTCGAAATGTAAGATTCTGTCGTTGCAATAGGAAATCGTCCAATACAATTTTGTTCATCGAAATGATGCAATTTTACATCATCACCCAAATTTCCGATCAAAAGTACTTTATTCGTTGTTCCATTCATAGTTGTAATAGGTTTTTAGTGGCTTGTTACTTACAAAGTTAATCCAAATAATGTTTATTTATAAATTTTTCTATTGGTTTTGGCAGCGGATAATGTTCGAGATCATTTAAAGCAATCATTTCAAAATCATTTTCGGCTTTCAAATTTGTTATATCTATTAAAGATACATTTAATTTCCAATATTTTATAAATAAATTTTGATGCGACAAAATATGTTTCTCCTCTTCGATAAAAGTTAGATTATTTTCAAGATTTTGATCTAAAATCCAACCTTTATCCAACAAGTCAGTTTCGGTTTCTATTTTTGGAAAAGTGAATAAATTTTTCCAAACATCATTTCCAATTCGTTTAGACAAGGCAATTTTATCTTCATTTTCGATGAGAATAAAATGTAAAAAACGATTCGAAACTTTTGTCTTTTTCAATTTTATAGGCAATTCGTTGACTTTATTTAATCGAAGCGCTTCACAAGACTCATTAAGTGGACAAATTTCACACTTTGGCTGTTTTGGTGTACAAATTGTTGCACCCAAATCCATTACCGCCTGATTAAAATCACCTGGACGTTTTTTATCAATGATTTCTAAACCCAAATCCCAGAAAATCTTCTTTGTTTTTGGCGAACTTATATCATCTGTAATATTAAAATATCGCGCAAAAACTCGAAACATATTTCCGTCTACAGCAGGTACATTTTCATTATATACAATAGATGCAATTGCAGCTGCAGTGTAATCTCCTACGCCTTTTAGCTTTTTTAAATCTTTGAAATTATTCGGAAATTGTCCATTTAACTCATCAGCAATCGTCTTTGCTGTGAAGTGTAAATTTCTGGCACGGGAATAATAACCCAGTCCTTGCCAGAGTTTTAGGACTTTTTGTTCGTCGGCATTTGCCAAATCGAAAATAGTCTCAAATTCTTGTATGAAATTATTGTAAAATTTCATACCTTGGTCAACCCTTGTTTGTTGGAGAATAATTTCCGACAACCAAATGTGAAATGGGTCTTTTGTATGACGCCAAGGTAAATCTCGTTTATTTTTGTCAAAATATGACAAAATCAGATAGTTGAAGTTCATAAAAACTGAAAAAATCTTTTTTTGTTGGGATACTATCGTTATATTTGCACCCGCTTTCAAATTTAAGAATAATAAGAGGAATTATGACAAAGGCAGAAATAGTAAATAACATTTCAGGTAAATTAGGACTTGAAAAGAGCGATACTCAAAGAGTGGTAGAATCGTTTATGGAGGAGGTGATTAAATCATTAGTAGAAGGAGAAAATGTATACTTAAGAGGATTTGGTTCTTTTACTATTAAAACTAGAGCTGAAAAAACAGGTAGAAACATTACAAAAGGTACTTCTATCATTATCCCAGCACACAACGTTCCTACATTTAAACCAGCTAAGACTTTCATCGAAGATGTAAAGACTAGCGAAGCAAACGTAATCAAATAACAATAAAATAATTGTATCATGCCAAGCGGAAAAAAACGTAAAAGACATAAGGTAGCGACGCACAAACGCAAAAAACGTCGTCGTCTTAACAGACACAAAAAGAAAAAATAATTAGTAGCTAAGCTATTAATAATTTAGTCTTTTTACAAGATAGCACTTTTCAATGGAAATTTTGGAAAGTGCTTTTATCATTTTTAAAAACATAATTTTTTGATGAGTAAAGAATTAGTGATTTCAGCCTTAGCTGATCAAGTACGCATCGCAGTTTTAGATGAAGGTCGCTTGATGGAATTTCATCAAGATACTGCAAATGATGGCTTTGCAGTTGGCGACATTTACTTGGGTAAAATCAAAAAATTAGCTCCTAGTTTAAATGCAACCTTTGTTGACATTGGTTATTCGAAAGATGCATTTTTACATTATCATGACTTAGGTCCACAAATACGTTCGTCAAATGCGTACAACAAAATTGTAGCATATGGCACGTACAAAACCGAAAAATTGAAGAACTTCCGTATGGAAGAACCGATTGACAAAGATGGACAAATTACAGAAATCTTTGCTCCAGGTGATTCCGTTTTGGTTCAAATTACAAAAGAACCAATTCATACGAAAGGACCAAGAATTACTTCTGAAATTTCAATTGCTGGTCGATATTTAGTTTTAGTTCCATTTTCGGAACGTGTTTCGATTTCGCAAAAAATCAAACAAAAACCAGAACGCGATCGTTTAATCAAAATTTTAGAAGGTTTAACACCAGAAGGCTTCGGAGTTATTATCAGAACAGTTGCCGAAGAGAAGAATGCAGAAGAATTACAAGCAGATTTGGCTTATTTGTTAAACAAATGGTCTCAAATCTTCAAAAATCTTCAAAAAAAGAAAGCGCCAGCTAAAATTCTTAGCGAAATGGACAGAGCTTCTTCTATTTTGAGAGATAATTTTAATGATGATTTTATTAAAATTTCTGTTGATGATGATGAATTAGCTGACGAAATGCGCGAATATTTGGAAGTTATTGCACCAGATAAAATTAATTTGGTAAAAGAATACGACGATCCATTTGTTCCAATTTTTGAGAAGTTTAATGTCGAAAGACAAATTAAACAAGCTTTTGGTAAAACGGTAACTATTCCACAATCTAAAGGTGCATATCTTGTGATTGAACATACAGAAGCGTTACACGTAATTGATGTGAATTCGGGAAATATTTCTCGTAATTCTAAAAATCAGGAAGATTCAGCTTTTGCCGTAAACAAAATTGCTGCTTCTGAAATTGCACGTCAGTTGCGATTACGTGATATGGGAGGAATTGTTGTGGTCGATTTTATTGACATGACGGATGTAGAACATAAAAAAGAATTGTTCGAGCATCTGAGAGCTGAAATGGCGAAAGATAAAGCAAAACATAAGATTTTGCCACCAAGTAAATTTGGATTGATTCAGATTACAAGACAACGTGTTCGCCCAGAGGTGAATTTTGTTACAACTGAAGAAAATCCTAACCAAGAATCGAATGAAGTTGAAGCACCTATCGTTACAATTGATAAAATTGAACAAGTGCTCTTGAATATCCTTGATAGAAAAGATAAGGATTTACGAAAAATGTCGTTGCACGTGCATCCTTTCGTAGCTGCTTATTTACAACATGGATTGCCAAGCATTCAGATGAAATGGTTTTTTAAGCATAAAAAGTGGATTAAGATTGTACCAAGAGATGCGTACAAATACTTACAATTTAATTTCTTGGACAAAGATCATAATACACTTTACAACGAATCAAATTAAGAAAAACCTCGCAATTGCGAGGTTTTTTGTTTTATATTCGTTACACAACAAAATACTATGAAAAAAATATTCCGAATTCTTCTCAAAACTTTAGAAGCTTTAGTTTTACTAATTGTGGTGTATTTACTTGCAGTAGTTTTGCTGCCATTAATTCCAGTAAACAAACAAAAAGAGAAGTCTAATGATCAAATCACAGCGTATATTTTGACAAATGGCGTACATACGGATATTGTGGTTCCAGTAAAATCTGAAGCGATTGATTGGTCGACTTTTGTACCTTTCTTGGATACAAAATCGAAAAAAGAATACAAATATATTGCCTTTGGTTGGGGTGATAAAGGTTTCTATTTGGATACACCGGAATGGAAAGATCTTAAATTCTCTACAGCTTTCAACGCTGCGTTTTGGTTAGGAGATTCGGCGATTCATACTACTTTTTATGATAATATGACGATAGATGACAATTGTAAAAAAGTTGATTTGAGTGTAGAAGAGTATCAAAAATTAATTGTTTACATCAAGCAATCATTTGATTTGGATCTAAATAACAAAGTCGAATTAATAAAAACAGATGCTGTTTATGGAGATAGTGATTCGTTTTACGAAGCAAAAGGAAGTTATAGTTTATTTTTTACGTGTAATACGTGGGCTGCAAGCGCGTTAAAAGCAGCAAATAAAGAAGCCCCCTTGTGGACGGCAACACAACAAGGAATTTTTCGTCATTATGAATAATTTTTTTAAATTATTTCTGATTCATTTTCAAAGAGTTGTCTATTAATGCGACTTGTAGAACGAAAAAAAATACTTTTAAGATTTGGAAGTAATAAAATTTGCTCTATATTTGCAACACAATATCGATAACGATACTCCTCCTTAGCTCAGTTGGTTAGAGCATCTGACTGTTAATCAGAGGGTCCTTGGTTCGAGCCCAAGAGGAGGAGCAAAAAAGACAATCAATTTGATTGTCTTTTTTTATTTCACAAATATTTAACATTTCCTCACACAACCATTCACCTAACTTTTGCATCTTACTAATAGAAAAACAAATAAAATCAGATTAGTATGAAATTTAGAAAAGTATTTAGCGTTTTAGCATTATTAATGGTTATGGTAACATTCGCACAAAAAAATATGAAAATAGATTATTCAATGTATCCAAAAGCAAAAGATGGATATGAACAGAAAATTATCACTTTAAAACCACAAGCCAATGAAGAAAACTATTTAGTTGAAATATTTGCTGGGAAAAAAACAAAGGTTGATTCTTGTAATCAATTTTTCTTAAGTGGAAATTTTGATCAAAAAACTGTTGATGGTTGGGGTTATGATTATTTTAATTTCGAAACTGATGGAAATATATCAGGAACTTTAATGGGATGTTTTGACAATAAATCTGTCGAAAAAATTGTACATGCTCAATCTTTGCAGACGCGTTACAATAGCAAATTACCAATCGTAGTTTACGTACCAAAAGGCTATACTTTAGAATATAGAATTTGGAAAGCAGATGAAAAACTTAACATAGTTAAGTAATATTTATAGTTGTTAATTGAAAAAGCTCGAGAATTTCTCGAGCTTTTATATTTTAATGAAATACCAATTGCGTGATCGTGTAAATAACTAAACCAACAAGTCCTCCAACTAACGTTCCGTTAATCCGAATAAATTGCAAGTCTTTCCCAACTTCCAATTCTAGCTTTTCGCTCAATTCTTTTCCTTCCCATTTATCAACTGTATTACTAATCAAACTTTCCACTTCTTTTACATTTCGTAAAATCATACGGTAAATAAAATGACGCACCCAACCATTAATCTTATCAATCATTTCTTGATTATCGTTCAAATTTTCGGTCAATTTTTTTATATTTTTCTTAATGTAAACTTGCATTGCAGAATTTTCATCATCAAAACTTTCGGTCAAATTTTGTTTAATCGCCAACCACAAATCCAAAGCATAATCATTCAATCGTTCTTTTGTGATAAAATCATCACGAAGCGATTCTAACCTAAATTTCCAATCGGGAGATTCTTTTATATTCTGAATGTTTTCTCGGATAATTCGTTCGATATTATGACGAATTGGATGTTCTTTATCTTCTGCAACCTCATCCAAAAAACTCACCACGCCTTCCACTACTCCTTTCGATATTTTTTTACCAACAAAAAATGAAATGACAGGATGTTTTTCATTTAATTTATCTTTAATAATCAAATCACTTTCTAAGATATACTCTTTCGCTTTTGGAATGATTGCTTCTAAAATTTCGTCGTGTTTTTCCTTTTCTAAAATATATTCTAAACTTGACGAAACTAATTCAGGTAAATCAAATTGTTTCAAAATTTCATCACCTTTCAAGGTTATAAAATCAACGACATCTTTATCATCTAAATCTTTGACAATTTTCTTGGAGAAATTAATCAATTCTTCTTGCAACATTTCTTGATTCGTAGCTTTATTCAACCAATCTGCTGCGTATTTTACAACTTCTAATTTCTCGATATATGGACGAATTGTAGATGGTGTCAAAAAATTATCAGTTACAAACTGTCCCAAATTATCTCCAATCGCATTTTTACTATTTTCGATCAAATTTGTATGCGGAATTTTAAGTCCAAGCGGATATTTGAACAAAGCCGTAACCGCAAACCAATCGGCAAGTGCACCAACCATTGCTGCTTCGGCAAATGCTTCCACATATCCAATCCATTTCGCAGGTGAATGTTGACTTAGATAAACCATCAAAAAGTAAATAAAAGCCATCAAAATGAATAATCCTGTCGCAATAGCTTTATGTTTTTTGAGGTTTTGTATTTTCTGAAGTTCCGTCATAAAAGTGTTTTGAGAAATTTGTTGCAAAAATTTAGCCAATCAAAAAAGCGGAGAATTCTCCGCTCTAAGTTTTATGTTTTTAATTTATTTACTTTCCTGAAAAACCAATAACGCTACATTTGCACTCGACAATAATCGTTGGCTATGATTGATTGTAAATAATCTTTCGAAAGATGATAATTCACGGTGAACAACACCTAAAACATCGATGTTATTTTTCGTACAATAATTGATTAAACCACCTTCTACATCTTTGCTCGGTTCAATTGTAATTATCGCTTCAGGATATTCTTCTTCCCATTCTTTTTTAACGCTTAACATTTGTGGAGTAATCGATTTATCATCAACATGTACAATGTTTAACAATTTATCGTAACGTTTTGTCACTTCTTCCATTTGCGCCAAAGCTTTTGTCTCTTTTTGATTAAACAATGTAGCATAAGCAAAATTTCTTTCTTCTTTAAATTTTACATTATTTGGAACAACCAACACAGGCGCAGGCGAATTGTTAATGACATTTACGGTATTAGAGCCAAAAAACTTTTTGCCTAAACTATTTTGTCCATTCGTTCCCATCACCACATATTGTATATCATCTTTGTTGATAATATCCAAAATCATCAACAACAAATCGCCAACAACCAAAGAACTCTCTATTTTTACATGTTCAAGGTTATTTTCTTTTGCAATATTTTTAAGTTTATTGATATAATTTTCGAAGTTTTCTTCTGTAACTTCAAGATAATTTTTAAGATTTGATTGTACAGAAACTAACTTAATATCTGTTTTAAGAACTTTTGCAAGGTTTAACGCATACAAAAAAGCATTGTTTGCTGTTTCCGAAAAATCGGTTGGAAATAATATTTTAGCCATAATAATTAAATTCTAGAATAGATTTTGTTCTATAAATTTACAACTAAAATTTAGGTAAAGCCACAAAAAAAGTCTTGATTTCTCAAGACTTATCTATTTTTTTAATCGTTTTTAATAACCAAAACGACGCAAATCATTCTCTTTGCTTCTCCAATCTTTTCGCACTTTCACGAAAAGTTTCAAGAATACTTTCTTATCAAAGAATTTTTCTAACTCTTCTCTTGCTTCTTTTCCTACTTTCGATAAAGACTCTCCTTTATGTCCAATAATAATTCCTTTCTGAGAATCGCGTTCTACAAAAATTTCAGCTTCGATAGAAATTAAATTCAAATCTTCTTTGAAACGCTCTGTTACTACCTCAACAGAATAAGGAATCTCTTTTTGATAATTTAATAAAATCTTTTCGCGAATTACTTCGTTTACAATAAAACGCTCCGAACGGTCTGTTAATTGATCTTCTGGATAATATTGTGGCCCTTCTGGAATAATTGCTTTGATCTTATTAATCAACAAATCTACATTCACGTTTTCTTTTGCCGAAATAGGTAAAATCTCTGCTTTTGGCAATAATTCGTGCCAATATTCTACCGCTTCATTCAATCGATCTGGCGTAGCTGTATCAATTTTATTCAACAATAAAATAATTGGTGTAGATGTTTTTTGCAGACGTTCGAAAACTTGTTCATTTTTCAATCGTTTTTCTCCAATTTCTACAACATAAAGAATCACATCGGCATCCACCAACGACTCATTTACTGCATCCATCATTTTTGTTTGCAGTTCATAAGCAGGATCCAAAACACCAGGCGTATCCGAAAATACAATCTGATAATCTTCTCCTGTCAAAATACCTTTGATACGATGACGCGTAGTTTGCGCTTTGTGTGTTGCGATAACCAAACGCTCTTTCATCAACATATTCATCAAAGTAGATTTTCCAACATTTGGATTTCCTATGATGTTTACAAAACCGGATTTAAATTTCTTTTCGTCTGACATTCTGCAAATTTAGTGATTTCTATAATATTATTTCAGATTAATATGTTGAAGAAAAGATTAATATTCTAATGAAATTTTAATTTCATTAAATTGATTTTGGTCTGTATTTTGAATAATTCTAATTAAGTTCAAAAAAATATGACGAAAGTTATGGTTTATTGAAAAATATGATTAATTTCATACATGTGTTATGGAAGATTAAATTAACCAAAATTTAAAAAAATGATGAAAGCAGAACTTATCGAAAAAGAAGAAGTAAGAAACTATAAATTTTTAGACGCGCCAAAAGACGAAGTAACGGTAGAGGCAAACAAATTGAATGGTGCAGTAAGATTAGGAAACGAATTCAAATCGAAAGCATATATTACATTTCAGACAGATCAAGGTCCTAAGAAAATTGAGACGACTGTTTGGTCTGTTACGGATAAATTTTTACAAATTAAGAATGGAGTTTTGATTCCGTTAAAATCTTTAATTGATATTCAATACTAAAAATTGTTTATTGCTTAAATTAAAAAAGGGATACGATGACATCGTATCCCTTTTTTAATTAATTATTTTCGTTAGATTCTTTCAACAATCTAATTAATTCTGCTCTAATAGCTGCTTTATCATTACTTTTTGGGAAATCTCCGATAAAAAATGTTTGTTGCGGAACTTCATAAGATTCTAATTCACTTTTTGGAATATCAACATGTTCTGCAAATCGACTTTCTATTACCAAAGAAATTACATCTTCTGTAGATCCTTTTTTCGGAAAAGCAATTACAATAAAATTATAATCGATATATGGTTTTAATTTCTCTTCGATCAATTCTAAATTCACCACATCTTTCCCATTCAACTTACACTCATTTCCAGAAATCCATCTAAACTTTTTCTGATCATCCGAAACAACAGCCTGTCTATATAAATTTAGTGATTCTTTTTCGTAAGGCGAATTCAAGACTAAATTACCTTTTTCATCTTCCGAAAGTTCTATTTTATCTAAAACAGTATAATCTGTTTCATCTATTTTTTTTACTGCAATCGGAAACCCATTCGCGGTAAAAACTTGATAAAAACTTGTTTTCGTTTGATCATTCAATTTACTTTTCAAATCATCTGACAAATCATCACTTTCGATAGCAATTTTTTCGATTCTTGCCAAATCTTCAAAAGAATTCTCAATCTGTTTCTTTGTCAAATAAGCATAATTTAATGCGTATCCTATTTCGTCTTGACTTTCGTCTGTTAATGGAATCTTCACTTTATCCGAATCTTCATGACAATACAAATCAAAACCTCCTTCTATGGCTTGAACCAATGAAATTTCTCCTTCATTTTCTAAAACCGATGAACTTAAAAGTGTAGAATCTCCTTTTTTCAATCCTAAAAAATTGTTTAACGAATGAAACGTTTCATTCACAAATCGAGGATCAAAATTCGATACATAAACATTATCTTCTCTCGAATAATGAAAATTAACTTTTTCTTCTTTTGAATCGATCTTTTTCATCAAATCAAAAATATCATTTTGCCATTGAAAGGTATTTTTATCCTGAAATTCACTTAAAATCTCTGGAATGTTTTTATTGTTAAAATCTAACTTCATAATAATTACTTTTGTGTGTTTTTAATTTACTGATAATCAAACTAAATCAATAATTTTACCAAAAAACTCGATTAAAATGTTTTTTCAACTTTTTGTCAACAAAAGTTGAAAAAAGCAGTTTCAAAAATTGGTGATTTTATAAAATTTAATAGATAATTATTTATCTTAGCAAGATGAATCACAAAACAGATTTTTCGAATTTAAGATTTAAACGAAATCTAAATTCTAATCCATCACATATAGAGTCATTTGAATTAGATAGTTTACAAGTCAAAAGTGATTACAATTACGATGATGTAAAAAATCTGAAACAGATTAACTTTTTACCCGGAGTTGCCCCATATTTACGCGGTCCTTATACGACAATGTATGTTCGTCAACCTTGGACAATTCGCCAATATGCAGGTTTTTCTACTGCAGAAGAATCGAATGCTTTTTATAAAAGAAATTTAGCTGCTGGTCAGAAAGGGCTTTCTGTTGCCTTTGATTTGGCTACTCACCGCGGTTACGACTCAGATCATGAACGTGTTGTAGGAGATGTAGGTAAAGCTGGCGTTGCGATAGATTCTGTAGAAGATATGAAGATTTTGTTCAATGAAATTCCATTGGATAAAATTTCGGTTTCGATGACAATGAACGGAGCTGTTCTTCCTATTTTAGCTTTTTACATTGTAGCTGCAGAAGAACAAGGTGTTTCGCAAGATCAACTTTCTGGTACAATTCAGAATGATATTTTGAAAGAGTTTATGGTGCGTAATACATACATTTATCCGCCAACTCCTTCAATGAAAATTATTGCAGATATTTTCGAATATACTTCTCAAAAAATTCCTCGCTTCAATTCGATTTCTATTTCGGGTTATCACATGCAAGAAGCTGGAGCTACGCCTGTTTTGGAAATGGCTTATACTCTTGCAGATGGTTACGAATATGTAAAAACTGGTTTGGAAGCAGGATTGAAAGTTGATGATTTTGCTCCTCGTTTATCATTTTTCTGGGCGATTGGAATGAATTTCCCTCAAGAAATTGCAAAAATGAGAGCTGCTCGTATGTTATGGGCAAAATTGATGCAAGAATTTGAGCCTCAAAATAAAAAATCATTAATGTTGAGAACGCACTGTCAGACTTCTGGTTGGAGTTTAACAGAGCAAGAACCTTATAACAATATTGGTCGTACAGCGATAGAAGCGTTAGCTGCTGCTTTAGGAGGAACGCAGTCTTTGCATACCAATGCGTTGGACGAAGCAATTGCTTTGCCAACAGATTTCTCGGCTCGTATTGCGCGTAATACACAAATCATTTTACAAGAAGAAACTCAAATTTGTAGAACGGCTGATCCTTTTGGAGGAAGTTTTATGATTGAATCTTTGACAAATGAAATGGCAAATCAAGCGTGGGAATATATACAAGAAGTTCGCGAATTAGGTGGAATGACACAAGCAATTGAAGCTGGAATTCCAAAAATGCGTATTGAAGAAGCTGCTGCAAAAAAACAAGCCAAAATTGACTCTGGTGAAGTCGCAATTGTTGGTGTAAATGCTTATCGCTCGAAATTAGAACAACAAGAGTTCGAAATTTTAGAAGTTGACAACACTGCTGTTCGTCAAAAACAAATTGATCGATTAAATCAAATTAAAGCGGAGCGTAACAGCGAAGCTGTAAAAGATATTTTAGCACAATTAACAAAAGCTGCTGAAACAGGCGAAGGAAATTTATTAGAATTATCTATCGAAGCGGCTCGTCGTCGTGTTACTTTAGGTGAAATTTCTGATGCATTAGAAGCTGTTTTTGGTCGTCATAAAGCAATTACAAGAGGAATTCAAGGAGTTTATGCTATGGAAGCAGGTAAAATGAATAAATTTGAGGAAGCTCGTAATTTAGCTGACGAGTTTGCCGAAGAAGATGGACGCCGTCCTCGTATTATGGTAGCTAAAATGGGACAAGATGGTCACGATCGTGGTGCGAAAGTCGTTGCAACCTCTTTTGCGGATATGGGATTTGATGTGGATATTTCTCCATTGTTCCAGACGCCAGCAGAAGTTGCGAAACAAGCTGTAGAGAATGATGTTCATATTTTAGGAATTTCTTCTTTGGCTGCAGGACACAAAACGTTGGTTCCGGAAGTTGTAAAACAATTGAAAGAATTAGGTAGAGACGATGTTTATATCGTAGTCGGAGGTGTTATTCCGCGTCAAGATTATGATTATCTTTATCAAAATGGTGCAGATGCAATCTTTGGTCCAGGGACAAACTTGGCGGAATGTGCCTGCGAAATTTTAGAGAATTTATTGAAATCTTATAAATAAATCTATTTTAGTATGAGTATTCCTGTCTATTGACAGGAATATTTTTATATTTATACCACACAAACCTTAAAGCGAAATGAATAAAACTCTTCGAAATATTATCTTAATCATCTGTACAATTTTTATTATATGGTTTATTGGATACTTTCTGATTGGAGATTTTATCAGTTTAGAATTCGCGAATCATGATTTTGCGAAACTATTTCCAAAGCTTTTAACATTTGCTGCGGCAGTTAGTATTTATGTACTTTTTCTACTTTCTATCAAAAAGAAAGACGGATGGAGTTTTATGAATGTGATGAAATTTATCTTTGGAATTATCTTCGGATTTCTTCCACTTCTAACCTTCGAATATTATAGTATTGGAAGTTGTACAAATTGGAAAATTGATAAAAAAATTCAAAAAACGCTTTATAAATCCAATTCTTCTGATTCAGAAAAAATTGTTTTAATCGAAACATTTTGTCCTGAATCTAACCTAAAAACAACTCAGGTAAAGCGAATTGTAGAAATTACACCTCTTTTTATCACAACTTCTGAAATTGATCTAAATAAAATTTCGGATAAAAGTTGGAAAAAACTTTAATCAAAATTAAACTTTGCTCAAAATTTGATGTCTAACAGATGAAGAAACCAATTCATCTCATGACAAAATATATTCTATCATTTCTTTTTAGTTTGATTACAATTTTTTCTTTTGCACAAGAAAAAGTCACAATTACAGGAAAAGTAACGGATGTGCTTAATTTTCCTTTAACTGATTCTGAAGTTATTTTAGGCAACAAAGTCGATTCTGCACAAATTTCTACTACATCTACAAATGATGATGGTACGTTCAAAATTGAAGTTAATCTACAAGATAAACCTGTTTATTTAATCATTGATGATCCTTTAGAAGGCGTTTTCAAACAAAGTTTCGAATCCATCAAAAACAATATTGATCTTGGAATAATTATCATTAATCCGATGATTTATGATTTAGATGAGGTTGTGGTAACAAATGTGGAACCTATTGTTGTAAAACAAGATACAATCGAGTATAATGCTGATTCTTACAAAGTAAAACCGAATGCAAATTTGGAAGCTTTGTTGAGAGAATTACCAGGTTTTGAGATGGATGACAGCGGAAATATTACGGTAAATGGAAAAGATGTTAATGAGATTTTGATTGATGGTGAACCATTTTTTGGAACGGACGGAAAAGTTGCGTTAGAAAATTTACCTGTAGATATTATCAAAAAAATTCAGGTTTCGGATTATAAAACGAAAAATGAAAAATTCTCTGGGGAACGTTCGAAATCGAATAAGTCTTCGCTAAATATTACCTTGAAAGAAGATAAAAAAAAAGGTTATATGCTCAAAGCCACGGCGGGTTATGGAACGGATAATCATTACGAAGGCAATTTGATGGCGAACTATTTTAAAGATAAAAAGAAAATTAGTTTGATTGGTTCTTCGACAGATATTGCAGCTTCTGGAATGACAAGCGGTGAAGGTTCGCGTGGTCGTGGTGGAATGGGAAGAAGAGGTTCTGATGGTGTAATAACAAATACTTCAATTGGATTGAATTATAACGATCAATTAACTGATAATTTGAAAATTGGAGCTGATTATCGTTTGAATCATTCCTTTACGAAAAACGATCAATATCAACATGTAGAAAACTTTTCTCCAAAAAATATTTATACTTCTGATGCGAATTCTAAAACTAAAAGTGAAACGTATGGTCATAATTTTGGAACAAATTTAGAATGGACGAAAAACAATACAAAAATTTATTTTTATCCATCGTTTAGTAATTCTTCGTCTACAAATTCATCAATTTCGGATAGTAAAACATATTCAGATTTGGGTGATTTGAGAAATCAAATGAATCAAACTTCAAATGGAAAATCAAGCTCGAATACATTTAATACATTATTATCACTTAATCAGAAATTCAAAAATAAATCTTATTTAGACTTTAATTCAAGTATTTCGATTGGTAAAACAGATCGAAATTCGTTCATCAATTCGACAACTTTATATACAAATGATACTATTGCGGATATTTATAGAAACATCAATGAGAAAAATATTTCGAAAAATAATCAATACAATTTTGATGTAAAATATACGTATCCAATTACAGATTCTTTGAAAATCGCCGTTGGTTCTGCTTATAATTTAACCGATTCTGAAACCAATAATAGAACGTGGAATTATAATGATGTAACGGGAGAATATGACAATTTGAACAATGATTTGACGCGTTTTTATTCAACCAAATTGAATGAATTTAATCCGTATGCTCAATTATTATTGAACAAAAATAAAATTTCGGCAACAGTTCGTTTTGGAGCAAACATCTACAATCAACAAAATTTTGGAACGTTTAAAGCAGATGATTACAGCTCAACTCAGAACAAAACTTTACCAGATATTTCGGGAAATATTCGTTATCAAAACGGAAACAACTCACTTTCCTTAATGTATAATTATCAGACAAGTTTGGCTTCGACATCACAAGTTTTACCAATTTTAGACGAAACTGATCCGTTAGATGTTTTCAAAGGTAATCCAGATCTTGATCCCAATAAAGCACATCGAATCAATTTGATGTTTAGCAATTTCGATCGTAAAACTCGTCAAGGATTTAATGCTAACTTAGGTTATACGTACAACGAATCAAATATTGTGAATTACACAGAAATGGATTATTCGATTTATAAACGAACAACAACATATGAAAATGTAAAAGGAAATTATCGTCTGAATGGTAACTTTTTCTTTAATAAACAATATCAAAAAGGGATCAATAAATTTAGAGTAAATGTAGGAATGTCGGCGAGTTATGCTTTAACGCAAGGTTTTAGAGATGCGGTGAAATATGAGCAATACAATACAACTTTATCACCTACATTGAGATTAAACTGGGATTATGGTGATTATTTAACGATTTCACCTTCTTATCGTTTGAACTTCACAAATTCTAAATATGTCAATTACTCAATTGATAATCAAAATAATATTACGCACAATTTCGGAATTAAAACTATTTCTACTTTTCCTAAAAATTTGACTTGGACAAATGATTTCAGTTACAATTATAACTCGAGAATGGCAGCAGGTTTCAAGCGTGATTTCTTTTTGTGGAATACAAGTTTGATGTATCGTTTCTTCGATGATAAATTGGAGGCTGGTGTTAAAGTTTACGATTTATTGAATCAAAATAACAGTTATACGCGTACAATTACAGCGGAATCAACAATCGATCAACGCAATAATATTCTGACTCGTTTTGTGATGTTCTCGTTAACATTCAACTTAAATCAGTTTGGTGGAAAATCTACAAAAGGTGGAGACGGAGACCGACCAAGAGAAGGCGGAATGCGAAGAATGTAAATGCAGTAGTAAAATAACAAAAAAACGGCTCAATTTTGAACCGTTTTTTTTGTTAATTATCTTTATCAACTCCTGTTTTTTTCTTGTATTTTTTGATAATATTCTTCTTCTACTTTATCAAATTCTGATATCGAAATTACTTTTCCTTTCGTGGGTTTTGTTTTGTCATGTTGAATTTATTTCAAAATCGAATATTGTTTATGATGAGAATGTGAAACGAATTCAGATTGATATACGAATAATTTATTCTAAAATATATTTCAATTTATAGCCAAACATTCCACGATCTTTGATCATGTCAGCAACACCTTCTGGACATTCATTTTCCCAATCTTGCTCAGCATTTGCAATTTTTTCTAAAATTCGACGCGAATAAGAATCTAAATAACCTCTGTTGTAATTCAAAATATCTTGAATTCTTCCATTATACAAGAAATATTTGTACAATTCGTGTACGCTATCACTTACTTGTAGATTTTTCGACGTCAACAAAATATCTTTTTCTTTGTCTAAATATGGATACAAATAAACTTTTACATTTTTCTTGAATAATTTTCCGAAAGCTTCCATGATTCCGCCAGGTAAATCGGCATAATATTGCTCATTGAAAATTTCGACCAAATTATTAACACCCATCGCTAAACCAACTTTGGTTTGATTTCGAGTAAATTTCGAGAAATAATCAACTAATTTATAATATTCAGAAAAGTTAGAAATGATAACATTGTAACCTAAACTACCAATAATATCAGCGCGATCTAAAAAATCTCGTTCATTCAATTCGCCTTCAAAACCAGAAGCAATCAAGTTAGAAAGCGTAATCTCAAATAAAATTTCGGTATTATCTGTTCTAACATCATCTTCTTGTTTGAAAATTTCTAAACCACCTTTGAACATATCCATATTTACATTCATAAAAGGACGGAAAGAGCCACGAACAGCGAAGATATTTTTCTTGTATAATAAATCGGCAGGTAAAATATTTTTTCCTTGTGGATTGAAAACCGCAACATCAGTCATTCCATTTTTAACCAATTGAAGCGACATCAAACGATTATCAACATATTTGAATTGTGGTCCACGGAAATTAATCATGTCAATTTCTAATTGATCTTTATCCAACGTATCGTATAAAGATTTTATTAATTTTCGGGGATTATCGTAGTAATAATAAGCGCCATAAATCAAATTAACACCCAAAACACCTAAAGTTTCTTGTTGCAATTGAGCCGTATTTTCTTTGAATTTTACATGAAAAATAATCTCGTTTGCTTTTTCATCTTCTGCATTTAACTTGAAACGTAAACCTATCCAACCTTGACCTTCATTTTTCTTTGAATAATCAATTGTTGTTACCGTATTTGCGTAGGTGAAAAATGCTTTTTCTTTGTAGTGATCGTGGACTAGACGCTCTTTCATCAATTCCATCTCATGATCCAACATTTTTTTAAGGCGAGCTTGTGTCACATAACGACGATTTTCTTCTACACCATATATAGAATCGGACATTTCTTTGTCATAAGCACTCATCGCTTTTGCAACAGTACCCGAAGCAGCACCTGCGCGATAAAAAAAACGAACGGTTTCTTGACCTGCTCCAATTTCTGCAAAAGAACCGTATATTTTCGGATTCAAATTGATCTCTAAAGCTTTTTGTTTAGGAGTAAGAACTTGTTCTAATGCCATATTTTAATTTCAAATAGTTTGTGGTAAATTTACCAAATCATTATGGCTAAATCAAATATAAAAATACATTTTTTAGGAACAGGGACTTCACAAGGAATTCCGATTATTGGTAGCGATCATCCGGTATGTTTGTCAACAAATCAAAAAGATAAACGTTTGCGTTCTTCTTTGTTGTTAGAAAAGGATGGAAAGATTATTACGATAGATAGTGGACCAGATTTTAGACAACAAATGTTACGTTATAATGCGCATAGATTGGACGGAATCCTGTATACACACGAGCATAATGACCATGTTTTAGGATTGGATGATATTCGCCCGTTGGTTTTCAAATCTGGAGAAGATATGAATGTCTATGGTTTGAAACGAGTGTTGGATGAATTACATAATCGATTTCCATATATGTTTGCTGAACATAAATATCCTGGAGTGCCAACGGTGATAGAGAATGTTGTGGAAGATGAAAAATTTTTGGTTGTTGGATTTACGATTGAACCAATAAAAGTTTTGCATGGACCTTTGCCTATTTTGGGTTATTTGATTGATGATAAAATTGCTTATTTGACAGATGTAAAAACAATTCCGACAGAATCGCTTGAGAAATTACGTGGAGTAGAAGTTTTAATCATTAGTGCGCTACGAGTAGAACAAGAACATTTTTCGCATATATTATTAGATGAAGCCATACGATACTCGGATTTGATAGGTGCAAAGCAGACATATTTTACACATATTTCGCATCATTTGGGATTTCATGATGAAGTAGAGGAAAAATTACCAGAAGGTAAACATTTGGCTTACGATACGTTAGAAATAATTCTGTAAAAAGTTTAAAAAATAGTTGGAAAAATAAATAAACTAACATTATATTTGCAGTCCATAAAGGCTCGGATGGCGGAATTGGTAGACGCGCACGACTCAAACTCGTGTTCCTTTGGAGTGTGGGTTCGATTCCCACTCCGAGTACTAAGCAAAAGCTCGAAACATTAGTTTCGAGCTTTTTTTATTTACATTCTCCTTTTTGTATAATTTTTACTTCAAATTTTCGGGCTCTATCATCTATAAAAGTAACTTCGTTTTCATAAAATTCAGGAAGTTTGTAATGCGTATTATCCAGCCAACCACCATTTGGCCAATCAATTTTATGCAGATAATTATTTTTCGTTGTTATAGTTACTCGATATGTCTTTGTTGACTTATTCGTTTTAACCTTGACATTTGCGCAATATTTTCCATCTTCAATGTGATCATTTATATTATGAAAATCTGAAGATGAGGAACAACTATAAATAATAGTAAAGCAAAAAAGTAAAAGTATATTTTTCATCATCTTTTTATTTAATCTTTGCTTAACAATCTATTGATATTCTGTTAAGCTTTGAATTTAATTTGCTGCATACATTTGCAGTAACAAAATCCTCATGTGTTAATTTATATCATTTCTCAAAATTACTTCTCTTTTCGGGAAGTTTTTTTGTTTTTATTAAGAAATCAGATTAAAATGTAACGTACTATACGCCTAATTTTTAAGTATAATACATATTGAAATTTTATTAATAATCAGTCGTTTATAAGTGTTTTATTTTTAATAAAGATTTAACTTCTTGAGTTTTATATTAACGTTAGGTGGCATAGTAGTTGTCATTTTATTCACTTTTTAATTAAAACTTAAAATTACTCAGATGACTAATATAGATTCAAAAAAAAATCTGGCAAACACGATTTTGTTATCCACCACGGAGCCTAAAACAGTGTTAAAGGTTATTCGATCGGATGAACATGAAAAAAAGTCTTTAAGAAATAAATTCATAGAGAGAATTTCTAAAAACTGTCTTACAAAGAAAGATTATCTAGTAATTGCTACAACTTTTGTGATTATGCTAACTTCTATTCTTTTTTTGTTTATTTATAAAAGTGAATTTCTACAATGGCATAGCACTAAATTATCTACCTGGTGGGGTGTTATTATTTATAGCCTTGGATTGGCACTTCTTATTCTTAAAACTTCTTTTCTTTTTTATTTAGGCTATTTATTCATAAAATATAAACCGGTCAAAAATGTTGCTGATGTAGATTTACCAACTTGTACCATTATTGTTCCGGCGTATAATGAAGGAAAATTAGTATATGATACTTTGTTAAGTTTAGCTGATAGTAATTATCCATCCGAAAAATTACAGATCTTAGCCGTTGACGATGGGAGTAAAGATGATACATGGAAATGGCTTCTTGAAGCGAAGAAAGTATTAGGAGATCGCGTTACACTTTTTCAACAGCCAAAAAATATGGGAAAACGTCATGCATTATATAAAGGATTCAAAATTGGAAAAGGGGAAGTTTTTGTGACGGTTGATAGTGATTCTATTGTAGATGAATCTACGCTTAGAAACTTGTTAAGCCCTTTTGTAGTGAATGAAAATTGTGGTGCTGTCGCTGGCAATGTTCGTGTATTGAATAAAGAAAAAGGTTTGATTCCAAAAATGTTGAGTGTTAGTTTTACATTTAGTTTCGAGTTTGTGCGATCTGCTCAAAGTGTGTTAGGTTCTGTGTTTTGTACACCTGGAGCTTTAGCAGCTTACAGAAAAGATGTTGTACATAATTGTTTGGAAGAATGGATAAATCAATCTTTTTTAGGGCAACCAAGTACAATCGGGGAGGATAGAGCTTTGACAAATATGATTTTGAAACAAGGTAAACATGTCTATTTTCAGAAAAATGCAATGGTTTATACCAATACTCCAGAGCGTTATAAGAATTTATACAAAATGTTTATTCGTTGGGAGAGAAGTAATGTTCGTGAGAATATTATGATGACAAAATTTGCTTTCACCAACTTTAGAGAAGGTTCTACAGTAGGAACTCGTATAATTCTGATGATGCAATGGATAAAATTAATCATGGCAATTCCATTATTTTTAATTTTAATCTTTTTTGTCGCAACACATCCAATTTTATTCATCACAAGTACATTGTCTGGCGTTTTAGTTTTTTCAAGTATTCAGATGATTTTTTATGCAAAAAAATACAATTTTAAAGAAGCTTTATTAGCATACGTTTACAGTATTTTCTATATGTTCACGCTTTTTTGGATTACGCCTTATGCCATTGTAACAGCAGGAAGAAGTGGTTGGTTAACGAGAGAATTACCTCAGGCAACTTAAAATTTTAAATATTAATTCATACAAAAACTTCTCTCATTGGGAAGTTTTTTTGTTTTTACATAAAAAGTAAAAGACTAACAGCCATTACAAACATTCCGATTACAATTCCGTAAGTTGATAATTTTTTTCCAGCGTATTCGTTTGCGGTCGGAATTAATTCATTAATCGAAATATAAACCATCATACCTGCGACACTTGCGAAGATTGCTCCGAAAATTGATTCATCAAAAAATTGTAACAATACAAAATAGCCAATTAATGCGCCAATAGGTTCTGTTAATCCTGATAAAAAGGAATATAGAAATGCTTTTTTTCTATTCTTTGTAGCGTAATAGATTGGTATAGCAACGGCGATTCCTTCTGGAATATTATGAATAGCAATAGCTGAAGCTATAGAAATTCCGTAAGTTGGATTTTCTAATGCTGACAAAAAAGTTGCTAATCCTTCAGGGAAATTATGAATTGATAAAGCTAAAGCAGAAAACAAACCCAAACGCAATAATTTCTGATCGTTTGTCTCTGTTTTATTTTCATCGCAATGATGATGAGGCAATATTTTATCGATTAAAATAATGATTAAAATTCCTGCAAAAAATCCCAATAATGTATAAGTGTAACCTAATTTTTCTCCAAAAACACTTGATAATGATAATTTAGCTTTTGTTAAAATTTCTACAAAAGAGACATAAAGCATTACACCAGCAGAAATTCCCAACATTACGCCTAAGAATTTTGGATTGAATTTTTTGTATAATAAACATAAAATACTTCCTATTCCAGTGCTAATTCCGGCAAGAAAGGTTAAACTAAAAGCAAATATTAACGGATTTGAAAACATTAATTTTAATAATTAAGTTAGATTAATCTAACAAATATAATCTTTTCATTGTTTTGAACCAAGATAAATTAAGAAACCAACAAATTTCAATGTAATTTATCAGTTGTTGTAAATTATGAAAAGGATAAACTTATTTTTGTTGTATTAGTTTTTATTCAGATGGAACTTTTAGACGAAAATATTCAAAGCGATGTGTATCGCTCAATGCTCGAAATGATTGCCAAATTGGGACTTTCGAGTTATTCTACCACAATAATGACAACAATTGTTCTATCAATTTTGTTAGTTATTATATTGTATGCGATCGATTTTTTATTGCGAAAAGTGCTATTACTTGTTTTAACAAACTTTATTGCAAAAAGTAAAACAAAGATTGACGATTTATTAATCAAGAACAGGGTTTTACAATTCGCAACACATATTGTTCCTGTAATTGTCGCCAAAGAAGCGATCCCACTTATCTTCAAAGGATTTCCTAATTGGATCAAAATTGCGATGCAAATTACAGATATTGCATTGGTAATTGCTGTTGGATTGTTGTTTAATGCAATTTTTAAAACGTTCAGGGATTTTCTTCGAGGTAATAAATCTTTTTCGGATAAACCAATTGATAGTTATCTGCAAGTGATGAATATTTTAGTTTTCTTTGTTTGCGGAATTCTAATTTTTTCGATTGCGACAGGAAAATCGCCTATTACATTTTTGGTTTCTTTGGGAGCGGCTTCGGCGGTTTTGATGTTGGTTTTTAAAGATTCAATATTAGGTTTTGTGGCGAGTATTCAGGTTTCGATGAATGATATGGTGCGCGTTGGAGATTGGATTGAAATGACAAAATATGGCGCAGACGGAAATGTTACCGAGATTAATTTAGGAACGGTAAAAGTTCAGAATTTTGATAAAACAATTACAACAATTCCGACGTATGCCTTGGTTTCAGATTCGTTTCGTAATTATCGCGGTATGCAAAATGCTGGTGGACGCCGCATTAAACGTTCGATAAATATTAAAATGAATTCGATTCGATTTTTGACAGAAGAAGAAATTGAAGAATTAAAAAAAATCCGCATGTTACACGATTTTATTGTGGATAGAACGAATGAAATCAATCAATATAATGTATCGAATAAAGTTGATCCAACGATTTTGGCGAATGGAAGACGAATGACAAATATTGGTCTTTTTCGACAATATATCAAGACATATACCTATAATAGTCCAAAAATTAGAACAGATTTGATGTTCGAGGTTCGGCAACTTCAACCAACCGAACACGGTTTGCCAATTGAGTTATTTATGTTTACAAATACAACGGTTTGGAACGAATATGAAGTGATTATGGCTGATATTTTCGATCATATTATTGCGGTTGTTCCATATTTCCATTTAGAAATTTTCGAGTTACCTTCTTCGGATGATATGCGTGTCATTGCTGAAGCATTGAGAAGAAATAATTAACAAAGAAGTTGAACATTATTGTTCAGCTTCTTTGTTTTCGCTCGGTTTTTCCATCAAATTAACCATCAAATTTTTTAGTTTTTGATACATAAAAGAAGTTAATAAGATTAAAATTCCTAAAACAATAAAAGATATTATTCTGAAAATATTGCTCATTTCCCAAACATCTACGAAATATAATTTTAGAATAATCAATCCAAATAATATAATTCCAACAATAGGAAAACCTTTCAATTGTTTTCTTAATCCGAAATAAATCAATACAAATCCTAAAACTGCCCAAATAATTGGTAATAATATCATTCGGAAAATATCGGCTTGATGCGAGAAATTAGAAGAGCTTTCGTCAAGTGTTATCAACATAAAACCATTGTATTTCTCGAAACTAATCACATAAACCAAGACAAGCATGCTGATGATTTGTTTTGCTTTGGAGCTTTGGAAATCGCTACTTTTCACAACTAAATAAATAATATAAGCGGTTGGAATGAGATAACTCAAATAAAGAAAATAACTACCGATGTTATAATTTGTTTTGTTTGGTAATAATGGAATTTCGGCAAACATTGGTAAAAATAGAATGCAAAAAGCCGCAGAAATTTGTAAAACAAATTGCAAGGTATTTCCTAAATTTAGTTTTTCGCGTAGCGTTAAAATAAAAGCAATAAAGAATAATGTATAAATCAATACATAACTTACAATCATCATAAAGTTGAAATAAGGTTCGATCTGATAAATTAATTCGAACAAAATTCCTGTGTACATCAATAAAAGTGATGTTGATATGAAGATAAATTTGGAATGATTGAGCTTAAAACCTAAAAATTGTTCTTCGGTTTTGAAATCTTTCATCAAATATATATTTGCAATAGAACAAATCAATGCAATAAAACTTGTGATAAAAACATGGTTAAAAATTACGGCTAAATGTTTTTTAGTATCGATATAATCAAACCAACTAGCGCATAAAGCAATCAATAAAAATGGAAACATCGCAATGAAAAAGATTTTGAAAATGTTTTCTTTACTTTTTTTCCAAAAAAACAGTAACAAGGTTGATTCAATCGCGAAACAAATCGAAACGACATTTGCTTTAAATTGTAAGGCAACCGCAGTTGTGATAAGCGCAATGCTCAAACCGATTAAGGTATTTTGTAATAAATTATTTTTAGGTGTTTTGTAGATGTATAATGCACCGAAAGCGGTTATCAATCCAAATAAGAAAGCTATTAAACCATTGTTATTTCCAACAATAAAATAATAAACTGAAGAAATTAAAACGGTTGATAAAATGGTATTGAAAATTAGTAAAAGGCAATTCCAAACCGAAAATTCTCCTTTTTTGACGTAGTTAATTAAACTTGTAATAGTGAAAATAACGTAAAGCAAGCCAAAGAAAAGATATTGCGTTGAGATTTTAGAATTGTCGATCCATGCGATACTATATATAAAGGTAAAGCCAAATGCGATAAACGAAATAACTTGCCAATCTTTTCGCCAAGCCATGTACAGCATACTCAAGTTTAGAATCGTTAAATAACCAAACAGAAATACAAAATTGCTTTCGCCTGTACTAATCATCAATGGAGCGATAAAACCACCAATAATCGAAAAAATGGCTAAAACTTGTCGATTATATAACATTGCCATCACGATAGAAAAAATAGTCACAATTGTTAATAACCCAAAAGTGGTATTTTGAGAAAGTAAATGATATTCTCGGAAGGCAATGGTTAAGGTGAAATATAAAACGGTTAATCCGCCACCAATTAAAATGGAAGAAAAGATTTCAAAATTTTTCCGAATAAAATGAGCAATTCCAATAATTCCTAAACCAACTCCAATTCCAATCATCACGCGAAAAGTTTCGTTAATCCAATTTTGATCAATTGCATATTTTACGAAGTAAGCAATTCCTAGAACTAAGGTTACAATTCCGAAAATCGTCAAGAAATTGTCTTTGATAAATGCAATTGCGCTGTTGAGATTTTTATCAAAACTGATTTCAGTTGTTTGTTTTGGTGGAATTTTGTCAAAAATACCTTTTGGCATTTCAACTTTATGATAGGAAACAACTTCTGGTTGAGGTTCAATTTTTTTCTCTTCAACTATTTTTGGTTGCTCAACAATTGGTTTTGATTCAGTTTTAATTTCTTTCGCATCCAATTGCTCTTGCAAATATTTTAGCTTAGTTTCTTGATAATCAAGTTGTTTTTTTAGTTGCGAAACTTTATTAAACAAAATCACAATCAATACGAATATAATAATGGCAATTAAAAATTCCATAAAGTGTTTTTTAGGTAAATTGAAGTTAAGCTTTTTTTCAGAAAGCCTAAAATTTTGTTTCATACATACCAAAATCATTCTGTTTTCGTTATTCTACAAAATCTTTATTTTTGCTAAATGTTTAAAAAGCTAAGTACATTATTGTTTATCGCGCTATCGACTTCGATTTTTGCGCAAGATGGAACGCGTGTTTACGAGTTTTTGAACATTACAACTTCTCCACGTCAAGCGGCTTTGGGAGGAAATGCAGCAACTTCTTGGGATGCTGATCCCAATTCTGCTTTATGGAATCCAGCCTTGATGAATCGAGAAATGCATGGTCAATTCGGAATCAATTACGTCAATTATATTGCGGATGTAGATTTTGGAACATTTTCGACGGTTTATGAAACCGATAAAGAAAACTTTATTTCTGTTCATGGTCAATATGTTGATTACGGAAAATTAATTGGAACTGACGAAAATGGAAATGTGACAGGGAATTTCAAAGCAAATGATGCCGCAATTACAGTTGGTTATGCACGTGTTTTGGGCGATTATTGGACAGTAGGAGCAAATTTAAAATACATTAATTCTACAATAGAATCATATAAATCCTCGGCAATTGCTGGAGATATAGGTCTTTCGTACCACGATTTCGATAAAAATATCAATGTTTCGTTGGTTGTGCGCAATATCGGTCAACAAATTCAAACGTATAATGGCAAAAAAGAAGACATGCCAACGCAAGTTAATTTGGGAATTTCTCATCGATTAGAACATGTTCCGTTAGAATTTACGTTTTCTTTGCACGATTTACAGAAGTTTGATATTTCCCAACCTTATAATAAAAACGGACAAGAAGTTTCTGCTGGAAGAAAAATGATTGATCACCTTTCGGTTGGAGCAGAATTATTTCCAGAATCAGATTTTAATATGCGTTTAGGTTATAATTTCAAACGTGGAAATGAATTAGCAGCCGAAGGAATTCGCTCTTTATCTGGTTTAACGTATGGTTTTGGAATCCGTATAAATGCTTTTCGATTCGAGTTTAGTCATGCGAATTACCACAAATCTGGAGGTTCTAATCACTTTGGTTTGATTCTCAATTTAGACCGAATTATTCAAGGTCGAGATTATTGGAGAAGTAATCCTTGGTTATAAAAACTTTTCAAACAACTATAAAATCTTATCTTTGTCTTCAATTCTATATAGATGAAAGAAAATTTAATTATTGCAATCGACGGATATTCTTCTACAGGAAAAAGTTCGATGTCAAAAATTATTGCAAGAAATCTTGGTTATACACATATTGACAGTGGCGCAATGTATCGCGCTGTGACTTTGTATGCATTTCAACATCAGTATATTGTCGATAATAAAATTGATGAGCAAGCATTAATAATCAATTTATCTGACATTAAGATAGAATTTAAACAAGATCTTATAACTCAAAAGAATCTTAGCTTTTTGAATGGTGAAAATGTAGAAGCTGATATTCGTACGATGGAAGTTTCTAAAATGGTTAGTCCAATTTCTGAGATTCCTGCTGTTCGCGATTATTGTGTAGCGCTTCAACAGCAAATGGGAGAAAAAGGAGGTATTGTGATGGATGGTCGCGATATTGGGACAACAGTTTTTCCAAATGCAGATATCAAAATTTTTGTTACAGCTTCACCAGAAGTTCGTGCGCAACGTCGCTTTTTAGAATATCAACAACAAGGGAAAAATATTCCATTAGATGAGGTTCTAAAAAATGTGAACGAAAGAGATTATATCGATTCTCATCGCGAATATTCACCACTTCGTAAAGCAGATGATGCAATAGAAGTTGATAATTCGAACATGAATTTAGAAGAAACGGTGAATAAAGTGATGGAGATTATCAATTCTAAAAAATAGAATCCTCTGTTGCGGTTGTAAATTCTTCCAGAAATTTCATTCCTCGGTAGGAGTTTCCTTTTAAGTTTAATTTAGGACTCCAAACTGAAACAATGTAATATTTGGGCATAATTGCAACAATTCCTCCGCCAACACCACTTTTTCCAGGTAATCCAACACGAAAAGCAAATTCACCAGATTCATCATAGAAACCGCAAGTTTGCATAATAGCGTTGATTCGTTTTGTTTGACTAATGTTTAAAACTTGATAATCATCAAATAAGTTTTTTCCTTTATTAGCCAAAAAAGAAAAAGTTTTACTCAACTCCATACACGACATTTCAATCGAGCAGATATAAACATACAAATCCAGAACATCTTCTGGAGAATTATGAATGTTGCCCAACGATTTTATAAAATTTGTCAAAGCTGTATTACGATAAGCGGTAGAAAACTCACTTTTTGCAATTTTATCAGAATATTGAATAGAATAATTACCAGAAACCTTTTTGATAAAATTTAAAAAATATGCTTTCGGATTATCGCAAATATCAATTAAGATGTCGCAAACCACTAAAGCGCCCGAATTAATAAATGGATTTCTAGGAATTCCTTTGTCAGTTTCTAATTGCAACAATGAATTAAAAGGCGTTCCCGAAGGTTCTACATCAACTCTCTCCCAAATTTTCTCGCCAATTTCTCTATAAACTAAAGCCAAAAGCAACACTTTTGAAATACTTTGAATCGAGAATTTTTCTTCACAATCACCAAATCCAAACTGAAGTTGATCCGTAAACAATAAAGAAACTCCAAATTTCTCACCGTCTATTTTAGATAATTCAGGTATATAGTTAGCTGTTTCTCCCAAATTCTCTTCTTCAATTACTTTTAGGTAAATGTTATTTATTATCTCAAAATATTCTTTTTCTTTCGAAATCATCGCGCATATTATATATAGTATGAATGTAAATCTATTTTACATGTTAAACAAAATTAAAAATTTATTTATTTTTTTGAATAAACCATTTTCGCTTTGAGACAATTCCTCCCGAATAGTTCCTTCAAAAGTATCCATTTTGCTTTTCTTGAACAAAAGAAAAGCAAAACGTCTAATCATTTTATGAGTTTAAAAGGTATTCTTGAGTAATTAACAAGTTTAATTTTCCTGTCCTTTCGAGCTTGTCGAGAAATCTATCTCGTTATAATTTTGTGCTATAAAAAGAGCTTTTCTCGTCAAAAATCTAATATCTCAGTTCTCATATCTAAACATTTCAAAAAATATTTTCCATTGTACCAGTGACTTAAGGAAAGAATGTAAAATAAATGTAAAGTATGTTTGGAAAAGCGGAAAAAGGGTACGTATATTTGCAACCTCAATACGAAAGACGAGTAGTATTGTAGTTGACATAGGAACTTATATATCGCTAAAATTTATTTAAAAATAAATTTGCGAGTTTGGAAATAAGTATTACCTTTGCCATCCGATTCCGAAAGGAGTTTGAGAGTGAAAGTAAGAATTGACT
>NZ_DFRA01000061.1:0-39349 GCF_002378465.1 Empedobacter sp. UBA3475
TAACAAGGGGAAGATTACAATCACTTCTTTGTATTTGTTAATACTTAAGTCATACGCATTCTTTGCAATTTCTTCTTTTGGAACAAAAAAACTTTGGTCAGTTCTTGCTTTGTCCACTTCGTTCTCTCTTTTATGGAATCTTGTAATAATATCTGGGATATCATTTTCTTTCACAGGTGCACGTTTATCATCTAAACTATACCCATCTGCTTTCATATCATAAAACCATACATTTTCTGTACCACCAGCATTGGTTTTTGTAAACACTAAGATGGCAGTAGAAACACCTGCATACGGTTTGAACACACCACTTGGCATAGAAATAACCGCTTCTAACGCTTGGTTTTCTACAATTTCTTTTCTAATCTTTTTATGTGCAGTAGAAGAACCAAATAATACCCCATCAGGAATAATTACAGCACAACGACCTCCAACTTTTAGTCCTTTTAGCATTAAACCAAGAAAAAGTAATTCTGTCTTCTTAGAATCGACTAACGCAATTACTTTTTCATCCACAGCATCTTTATCTAAACTTCCTTTAAATGGAGGATTAGCTAAGATTAAAGATACTTTTTCTTCAAAATCTGCATTAGCTTGTGATAAAGAATCTACATCTTTTAGTTGAGGGTTTTCAATCCCATGTAGAATTAAGTTCATTGCTCCAATTCTAATCATGGTTGGGTCAAACTCCATTCCTGTAAACATTTCATTTAAGTAATGTTTTTGTACTTCAGGTTTTAGCAATTCATCTTTGTAATTTTCTTGTAGATATTCTGCAGCACCAACTAAAAATCCACAGCTTCCCGATGATGGGTCGCAAATGGTATCTTCAGGAGTAGGCTTCATCATTTCTACCATCATTTTGATAATATGTCTAGGAGTACGGAATTGTCCATTACTTCCTGCAGAAGCAATTTTGCCTAACATATACTCGTAGACATCACCTTTTGTGTCTTTATCATCCATGTCTATTTTATCTAACATCTCAACTACCTGTGCTAATAATCGAGCAGTAGGAATCATAAAATTGGCATTCTTCATAAACTTAGAAAAGGCAGTACTTTTCCCACCAAAGTTTTTCATAAAGTCAAAAACTCCATTCTCTTTTTGGAAAAGTTTATACATTTCTTCAGGAGAAACATTCTTAAAGTTACTCCATCTTAAATCCTGGTTTTCTTCTGTGTATATGTAGTTAGAAGTGTTACCTGTAATAATAGCTTGTTGTTCGGCTCTATTCTGTAACTCATCTAATTGTTTGATAAAAAGTAAAAAAGTGATTTGCTCAATAACAGATAAAGGATTTGATAATCCTCCACTGTGAAAAGCTAACCAAACTTGGTCTATTTTAGACTGTAATTCTTGTGTGAACATATTTATGTTAGGATATTTCTATTCAAAATTAGTGCGAAAATACGATTTTGAAGTTGAGTATTTTAGATTAATATTGGTTAATTATGATTCTTTCTTTTTGAATTTTTGAACAAAATAGGGGTAATATAGTTTTGTATTTGGATTCGTGTTTTCTGCAAACATCTCTATTATCATTGTTTCTCCTATGTTAATATAAGTAGGTACACTTTTATAATTTACTAAATATTGCTCTACATAATAATTCCCTTTTTCGTCTTGACAAACAACTCCTTCGATCATTGAAGAATTATCTTTCTTTTGCCAACGGGATTGGTTTACTGTTTTGTCTTGGTTATTTCTGATTAATTCTCCAAAATAACATAAAATTTCTAGCAAACCATAGACGATGCTTTTGTACAAATACCCTGATTTATGGTTACGCGAATACTCATCGATTTTATAGGTTAATCCTCCTTCGTTGTGAGAAGCATCTTGCACAATTTTTAATACACTGTATACTGTTTCTCTGATCGTTGAATGGATGAAATCAGGATCTGTAAAATCGTAATTTGGATGTTTCGCTGAAATAAATAAAGACGTGCCATTAATCCAACCTTTTTCTTCTGTAAATCCTTCAGGGATAATATGAACATCAGATAAAGCTTTAAACAGACTTTCGATAATTTTACGAACTTTGGTATAGTCTTGATTACTATCGATTTCTTTAAGGATGTCTAAAAGTGTGGACTGGTGTTTCTCTAAGGCTCCAATTCCTTGTATAGCATGAAAAACTGAATGGTATTGCTGACGGATTTGAGAATTGGGATTGTCTTGCACCGCAGTTTTAATCATTTCCAATAATAAAGGGAAATCGTCATCGTTGTTTTTATTAAATACTTTCCCTTCAGCTTCGAAAGTTCCCTTGAATAATTCTACAAAGGAATGTTTATCTAACACAAAATTTGTCTGTCCTGAGTAAATGAAGGCAGGAAGAACCTTGCCTTTCATTTTCAAATTATCTAATGTTTTAGCGACTTCACCAAACGCATTATCTGATGTATTTGTAGCTTCTTTATTTATGAAGAATTTACCATCTACAATTAATGCATCGTATAGATTGAAATTAGCTTCTAGTTCTTTTAATCCATCAGTTGAATTGTTAAAACCAATCAATTCGATATCTTGTAAAATAGCTTCCTCTTTTAAAGGAATGAATTTTTGATGTTCGTCATCAAACCACAGTACTTTCATCATAGTCTTTAAATATATATTGAGCAGGTAAGTTTAATTCCATCGAAGTTACAAGATCATTTGATGAATATCTTTCCATCGTTTCGTCTGTAAATGTAAATGCACCACCCATTAATTTCATTACTTTATTCACATACCATATACCTAAGCCATTCCCACTATTTTCGCCAAAAGATTCCCCTTTGCGTGTTAATTGTGCGTGTGTAATATCCTTTGGTAAAGGATTACCATTGTTGCAAACATGAATTTGAATTTCTTTAAACTCAGTATCATCAAAATGTATTAATTGGATAGAAATACGATTTTCCTCCGATGAGGTATAGTTAAATGCATGCTTTTCTGCATTTTCGATTAAATTATCCAATACATTACGTAATAAATCCTTATCTGCATTGATTTCTATTTTATCGATGTTATTCTCCGCTAGAAAATCTTCCTGAAATTCACCTTCCATTCGAAATCTTCCATTTGCACGTACTTTTACCCCTTCGATGTATTCTTTTAAAAATTGAATCAAATCAAATTCTTCCATTTTCATTTGTTGAAATTGATCCTCTTCATTTCCTACCATACGATTAACAGCCATAGTAATGCGATCTAAATCCGTTTGCATTAAGTTTAAATACCCTTCAAAAGTAGTAGACAACTTCTGATGAGCTGTAAGTTGAACTACCTCTGGATAGTTTATCTTGATTTGCTCGTCTGTAATTTTCTGTACAAACTTTAAAGCTGATTTTACATTACGTAAAGCACCTGCAATTTCGTGTCTGAATAGACTATTTTCATCGCTTATAGATAATCTTTCATCGATTTCTTCTTCTTTTCTATGCTTTGCTCTTTCACCAATATAATTTGTGAAATTTTCTACATAGATACGTTTTTGTTCCTCTAAAGAAGGAACTTCAATGACGATATTTAAAAGATCTTTTACTCCAAGTGCAGGCATAAAACTTCCTTTACTTAAAGCCTCTACTTGAGCTACAACTGAGTCGGATTGTAATTGATTGATTAGGTATTTCCAATCGACTTTGGTTTCGTTAATCTTTAAGGCTACCACATCATTGTTTTTTAAAAAAATAGGGGTATCCTTAAACTCGAAATAAGTTGGTTTCAACTTGTTGAATCGGGTTGCTACCAATACACAAGACTCTGAAATCATACGGGTGTATTTCGTGATTTCAACCTCATCAACTGAATTGATCTCTAGCTCATGATTAAATCTATCATTTTGTAGGTGTTTAATCGTTACGACTTTTCCAACTTCTGGGAGGTTTGAGTTTTCTCCTCGAATAATTGATGAGAAATCACCTAAAGGAAGCCCATTTATCTCATCCAAAAAATAGATTTTTGGCGATAAATTAAATTCTTTCTCTCCGATACGCTGTCTATCAATGTATCTAATAGCAGGTGTATTCTTTTTATCTTTAATTAAATTAATTAAAGAATCAGAATCGAGTGTATTTATTTTATTTTCACCTTTGTAAATGAAAGATGTTGCATCAATAAATGTAACTTTATCAGCCTCCTCTCGGTGCTTACTTAGTTTTAGAATTACAGTATCAATGGAATGACTTGCCACTAAACCTTTCGGAAGGTAAATAACTGTATCAATTAAATTTTCTTCTACTAATCTTTTTCTAAGCGATGAATCTTTTTGTGTATTTAAAAAATTTAAAGGAATTTGAACAATTAGTTCCCCGTTAGCATTTAATGCATCAAGACTTTCCTCTATAATGAAAGATTCATTAGAAATTCGATTTCTATGTTGAGTAACACGCAATGATCTAAAAGATGGTATTGAAATAATAGCATCTAATGCTAGATCATTTTTCCATTCTTCAAACGAATTTTCTAGCTTGAAATTTAAAGTAGATTTTCCATGAACCAGTAAACGTAACATTCCGATTGCCCAAAATCTTTCATTATCTTCTTGTCCGTAATAAATCGCCTTATCATTTTTTAATGCTACTCCTAAAGATGCAATTGTAGCAAATGGATTATAAATTTTAGTTGCAGAAGCATTAATTAATGCAACCATTAATTCAGCAATACTATTCGGTAGCTCAACATGACTAAAAATTTGCTTATTCGAAGAACTAATTTCCATTAACATTTCTTCAAAATGCTTAATGAATTCTTCCGTTGAAACATTACCAAAATTAGAAAACTCAATCGTAGATGCTATGTATCTAATGTTTTCATTTCCAATTGCTATTAAATCCTTTTCGTATATAGAAAATAATTGAAATAAAACTTTCCCCGTTGTTGAAGAATTATCACTGTACGTTTTAACTTTGATTTCATCGATAAAATCAGCATTATCTTTTGCCGTATCGATGTACCCAAAATGATGCATAGTAATGATGAACAATAAAACATCGTAAGTTTCTAACTCTTGATTCCCCTTTAAAATACTTAATGATTTCCAAATCACACTTTCTCTATAACTTCTTAACATACGTCCAACTTTAAATTGTAATGCAAAGTAAATTACCAACTATGCAATGGTTTTGCACTAATAAAAATCTTTTAATTTTTCAATTCTTTCTTTTAATCTCTGAACTAATTCTATTGGTTCTATTACTTTCATATTTTCGCCATACGAAAGAATTAAAGATTCTAATTCGTAATTTAACTTAACTTTAATTTGTAATCTATTCTCTGCTATTTTTTGAGAACCATGAATCGGTTTTGATTTGATGTAGGGGATGATATGCTCTGTTAGTTGGATTTTAACCTCAGTAAGTTCTGTATCTAAATTATTTGTAACCCCAATGATATCCTCAAAATACTCATCAAAATCCACTTCTGTTGGAATGTAAGTTTCCTTATTAATTTCGATCCCTTGAATTCGATCTAATGCCAAATTTTGAAGGTATTGATCCTTATGGTTCCACCCAAATAAAAACCAACGTTTGTTGAATTGTTTTAAGTGATAAGGTGAAATACAGAATTCTTGTTCATTTTCTGTTTTAAATGATTGATAAACTATTTTGATTGTTTGGTTGTTTTTGATGAAATTATATAAGGGTGTTAGATGTTCTAATCCTATCAAAAATTCGCTTTCCTCGAATGAAATTAATTTTTGATTTCCTTTGTTATCTTTCACTTCATTTAATTTAGCTTCAATATTTTCTATTGCATCAATCCCAGGAATCCCTTTCATACGAGAAAGTAATTCTAACGTATTTTCTAAGGCTAGTTGTTCTTCTTGGTTTAATGGTTTATTTTGAATTGTAAAATTAGGATCTTCATAACGGTAAAATTTTTTACGGCCGTCTTTTATTCCAATGATAGGTGCTTCATATCCTGCATCGCTTTCCATAAACTCCATATCATATAAAATTTGACGACGAGAAACAGATGTTTCTTCACCGTAATGATTAGACAAGACTTCATTACATTTTTCGATCAAATCGTTGATATAAAACTTACGGTATGGATTACTGAAACATTGGTCTAATGTTTTGTATCTGATTAATGCGTTTTTGTTGACAGCCATAAACGAATATGAATAGTTGTAAATTTAATAAAATAAAAATTGCTTCGAACGGCAAAGTAAAGATATAAGTGTGCAATAAAATTGCAGAGATTAGGAAAGTATTAAATAAAAAAACTCAACTGGGGAGTTGAAGATGATTAAAATAATTTATAAACTAGAAATTTCACCATCTTTTACGTATAAATAATCTAACCATCCTAATTTATATTTACCTGTTGGAGCTGGTTTATCATTAATAAAAACTTTATCACCTATAGTATATCCTATAGATAATTTCGTTTTTATATTTAACTGAATTCCATCTAACGTATTAATAGTATTTAAATAAAAATCTGGACGTACAATATTTTCATTCTTAAAGGATTTTTCACTAGTATTATTTTTAATGTATTTATAATCAATAAAATCATTAATTTGTTGAAGAGAATTAATAATTCCCTGAACTTTATTTTCATTAATGAATACTACATATTCATTTCTTCCATCTAATTTTAAAATAAACAGGTTTTCATCTAAAAATGAAGGTGTAAAAAGGTAGTTTATATTCTTAATTTCTAATGAAACCAAATCATTTGTTATATAATCCCAACTTGATTTTTGAATAATTCCATTTTCAGATATTAATAATTGATTATTTTCTCTAAAAATAAACGAGGATTTTTCGTCTGATTCATCTACTAATATCCATTTTTTATTTATAATCAAAGATTTATCATCTAACTCTTTAGAATATGAAGTTATTTTTGAAATGATATCTAAAATGAAAGTTTTCATAATACAAATACTTTACACGAATATAATAATTTATTGAAAAGATCATATTGTATTTAACTTCTCTTATCCTTCCTATCCGCAGGAACAGAAAGTACATTCATCATCTGACGAAGGCGAGAGCGTACACGTTCGGTGTAATACTTTTCGATTTCGGAAGCAGATAGATTAGTTGTGATGTGGGTTTTGATGTTGAGGTTCATGAATAGGTCGTAGCGAGAAAGAATAATTTCTGCCATGACGTTGCATTCGTTCCCGAAATATTTGATGTTGTTTTCTGTTCCTAGATCATCGAAGCAAATGTTTTTCATTGGGAAATCCAACGGGATTCCTCTGCTGTATTTGTCGATGGTGTTGTAGCCTTCTTTGATGAATTCGAATGATACGTCTCTACATGTAGTGTAAAAGAATTTTTGTTCTTTGACCATAATGCGTTGCATTAAACGGAACCACGTTGTTTTTCCGATTCCGATTGGTCCAGTTAGTAAAATTCCTTTGTCTAGGTCTATTGCTAACTCCTTGCATTTTTCTTCGTCGTTTAGGAAATAAGCAGCTAAACGGACAATATATGGGAAATCCTCTTTTTGAAAAGTGTAATTTGGGTGAATATGTTTACGTCCCTGTTGTTCCAGGTGAAATAAAAGTTTTTGATAATTGATCATAGCATTACAATTTGGTTATAAAGGTTCGTCGTATCGTTTGTTGATGGATGTGTCTAATGGTTTTTGAGTTGTAAATTTTGAATGTGTAGTGTATTGGGAAGCATTAATCATCCAATTATTCGCAGCTGCTTTCAACATTTTTAATTTTTGTTCGTATTCCGTAAAGGAGCAGTTGAAATAGTAGTTGAATCCTTTTTGAATTTCATAGTAAGTAAATTCCGTATCTGCTGTAAAAGCATAAAGTGTTTGGTTTTTTTGCAGGCATTCTTTGTAAATTAATTTGAGTTTTTGAATGGGAATATGATAAAACTTTTTCCAGTTTCCCTTTAATTCTTGACTTTTGACTTGGATCGAAACACAGTAATAAGTAAATTCATTTTGTTTGTGTCGGTGGATAAAACCTGCAAGATGATGGTAACCGTCTGATAAACCTGAAATATCAATAAGAAAAGGAAAATATTGGTTTTGATTATAGTTGATTTGTCTGTTGTTTTTTAATAGTTCGCAAATTGCTTCTATGTCAACATTAAAATCTATGGATAGGGTTGGGGGACGAGGACATTCGCAGACATCATTGAAGTAAAAGATTAATTGCGGAATAAACAACAGTTGTGATTGATAATCTTGTATCGCAAACAAATTGATTTTTTGAATAAAGCCAAATGCATATTCTATCATTTGCATATACTGTTTGTTTAGGATATCTTGTTTTGCCTCGACTTGTGGTTCAATTTTCTTGATTACATCCCCATATCGATGAATAAAAAAGTTCAGGTACTTGATATATTCTTCATATACTTCAATTTTCATAGGCTCAAAAATTAAAATTGAAAATGCTTGTAGTAAAGATGTATTTGTCTAATATACAATAAATTATAATGAAAACAAAAAATCCCCTCCAAAAAGCAGAGGGGAAGTGATTAAGGTACAGTGATTTGACCTAAATAAACAGACGGTGCAGCGTCTTGTTTTATGACGGATAAAAAACTCATCCATACATGTATATCTGTTCCTTGATATTTTGGTAAAAATTGTAGTACATAGGATTCTTCGGAGCGTTTTACGGTTGTTTGTACAACCGTTGATTGTGCTTTTGTATTACCATCTTCTGCATACAATATAACTAAGGTGTCATTTTGATCTACAAGTTCTGTTGCATTATTGGTCCATGTAATCGTTGCCGATAGTGGATCGTCTGCTGTAATATTTACAGGTTGTGGTTCAAGTAAATTACCTTTTGTGAATTGAATGTTGTTGTACTGAATAGAAAAAGTTAACGTATCCATATCACATGAAATGGCTTGTAATAAATTTGCCATCGCTTGATTGTAAGGTGATTTTAGTCCAGACCTTTTTCCGTAATAGGTTTTAGCCAATGCTTTATACCCTTGTATAAATTGTACAGCAAAATTGAATCTGTCTTTTATAACTTGTTGTTTTGGCGTTGGTATACGATTTGATTTTCGTGGTCGCATACGAGATATTTCATGCCCTTCGATATTCGAAACAACAATTCGTCCAGTACGACCTCGCGTACCAGACAATAGAGAATCTGTAATTTTTCCCATTTTTAATAGATTTTAAATTAAACTTTATTTGACTTGGTTCAGCAACAATTCGAATGTAGACTGAATAGCTTTAAGTAATTGAAACCTGACGAGCCGTGAACGAAATTGGTGGATGATGAAGGGGAATGATTGCTAAGGATGTAGATGTTAGATATTAGTATTGAGGGGGTTGTAAAATGTACAATGTATTATGTAAAATGTAGATGTTAGATATGAGATATGAGATATGAGATATGAGATATGAGATTTGAGAAGTGAGATTTTAGAGTTGTATTATGTACAAAGTATTTGAGCTTAGGACTAAGGAAGAGATTCTGAAACGAGTTCAGAATGACAAAATCTGTTGTTTAAAAGTGAATTTGAATATTGAAAAGGATGAAAACCAGCATTAAAACTCTCACGTTAAGAAAATGTTTGAGTGCAACGTTAAAAAGATTTTAGGCCGTAGGGTTTTTTTAGATCTTTAGTGAAATGAAAATATTTTTAGTAGAGAGGTTTACGGCCTTGACTTGCTTGTGCTGAGCCTGCCGAAGTATTGATTACTTTTTTGCTCTCTTCCCTGTAAGGCATATGAATACCGATAATTAAAATAGATAAGCTATGAATAAAAAAGTGATAGAAAGATTTCTCGATACCTCGAAATGACATATTGAATGCGATTCTGAGACAAGCCCAGAATGACAAAATCCGTAAAACATTAAGCGTAGAGCGCAAAGCTTAATAAAACCTATGTTTCTATTGTGGTTAGAGAAATTAAGTGTTAAAAAGTGTTAAAATCCTGTATCGGTGTATATCCAAAATGACACTTTTCTGTATCGGTTGTGTATCCGCGCTGTATCCATTCTGTATCCATTCTGTATCCATTGTATATCCGTTCCGTATGGTTTGTTCGGTGTTCGTATATCGATGTTAAGTTGTAAAATGTATTATGTATTATGTATTTTGGTTTAAGAAATAGGATCTGAACATAATTTAGGATAATAAGAAAATAATTAATAGTTCTTTATTACGTTCTTTTTATTGATGACTTATTATTGTATTCATTTGAATTCATGTGCCCATCAGGGAAGTTTTAACACAAAAGGAACCAAAAGTTATTCATATGATTTATTATTATTTTTAAGGTATTCATGAATGCAAAGCATTACAAGACTGCGATTTTCAACGTTCAATCTTCATTTTACTCCTTAAAAATATAAATGACTCGCTATCGCTCACAAATCTTTTATACGCTCGTTTAAATGGGTTGAAGCTAGTCTGAAAATTGTATGTGTTTCTTGAAATTCGTTGATATAAGTGAATTTGAGTATTAATAACAAAAAAGCGTACAACGTAGAACGTTAACCATAAACCGTAATAAAAAACAAAACCTCAATAGAACAATCTATTGAGGTTTCTTAGCAGAGAGTGAGGGGGTATTTCATGTTCCTTAGAAAAGAAAGTAATTCTAAGAAAACTCTACATACTTCGCATCTATTATTTTTTGTTTTTCCTTTCAGTCTTATGAAAATGAAATTTTCAACAACTTCAGAAAAGCAAAAAACCCAACAGATTACTCTATTGGGTTTTATTAGCGGAGAGTGAGGGATTCGAACCCCCGGAGGTGTGACCCTCAACAGTTTTCAAGACTGCCGCATTCGACCACTCTGCCAACTCTCCAATAACGCAGTGTATTGCGGTATTGCGAGTGCAAATATAGAACGCTTTTTCGTTTTTCCAAACTCTGAAATCAATTATTTTTAAAATAATTTTTAACAAAATGATTCTCAATAGAATATTTTTTATTCTTTTTTTTGAAAATAGTCATTTATATCTTTGTTGTAATTAATTTTAGTCATGATTAGAAGAATTGAAGAAGTAGATTTTGCGAGATTGAGAGACATTTGGGAAAGTTCGGTTAGTAACACACACCATTTTTTAGCAGAAGAAGATTTTGAATATTATAGAGAAAATTTACCTAATTATTTTCCACATGTAGCCTTATTTGGTTACGAAATCGGAAATCAATTGGTAGGATTTGTAGGTGTTGCAGCACAAAATCTTGAAATGTTATTTATTCACAATGATTTTCGAAGAAAAGGAGTAGGGAAGGCTTTGTTGGATTTTTCTATTCAGGAATTGAATGTGAAATCGGTTGATGTGAATGAACAAAATAAACAGGCCGCAGAATTTTATTTAAGCCAAGGTTTTAAGGTTACTTCTCGTTCTGAAAAAGATAACGAGGGAAAAGCTTATCCTATTTTGCATTTGAGTTTATAATTTCAGGAGAGTAGCTTAACTTTGTCGCATATTTTTTAGCCATGCTTTCATCAACAGAATTATCATCAACTCAAAAGAATCGCATTCGATTCGCTGTTTCACTCTTCTTTTTTTCGCAAGGTTTAGCTTTTTCGTCTTGGGCAAGTCGCATTCCGACGATTAAATCAGATTTAGGAATTTCAGAAGGTCAATTGGGAACATTACTTTTATTGATGCCAATTGGGCAATTGTGTACAATGGCACTTTCAGGAAAATTAGTCGCGAAATTTGGAAGTAAAAATGTCTTACGAATTGTCGTTTTAATTTATCCTTTAATACTTTGTTGTATAGGTTTGGCTCAAAATTTTTATCAATTAGGTGCTGTCTTATTTTTCTTTGGAGTAATAGGAAACATGTGCAATATTTCGGTGAATACGCAAGGAGTTGAAGTCGAAAAAATATATGGAAAATCGATTATGTCCTCTTTTCATGGTGCGTGGAGTATAGCTGGTTTTACAGGTGCTTTGATTGGTTTATTGATGATGAATTTGCATGTGAATACATTTTATCATTTTGTATTTATTTATGGCTTAATTATTTTGAGCTGGTTCATTAATAAAAAATATTTAGTCGATTCTACACCAGCTCCAGCGAAGGAAAAGAAATCTATTTTTTCAAAACCAGATACTGTTTTGGTTCAACTAGGAATTATAGGTTTTTTGAGCATGGCAACAGAAGGTGCGATGTTCGATTGGAGTGGTGTTTATTTCCAAGATATCGTAAAAGCACCTCAAAATTTGGTTGTCGTTGGTTATGCTTCTTTTATGGTAATGATGGCAACAGGACGTTTCGTTGGTGATTATTTTATCAGTAAATATGGAAAACAACGCGTGATGCAAATTAGTGGAATTTTGATGTTTTCTGGTTTGATGCTTTCAGTATTTTTTCCTCAATTTATTGTGTGTACAATTGCATTTATGATGGTTGGATTGGGTGTTGCGTGTAATGTTCCGACAGTTTATAGTGTAGCGGGAAAAAACAAAAATGTAAATCCAGGCGTTGCATTGGCAATGGTTTCGAGTATCTCTTTTTTAGGATTTTTAATGGGACCACCACTGATTGGTTATATTGCTGAAGCTTTTGATTTGAGATATTCTTATGCGTTATTTGCTTGCTTTGGATTGATTATGGTTTTTATGGTTGGTAGAATGAAAATCTTTAAAAACATTAATAACTAATTTATAGCTTTTCAAAAAAAAAGTAATGATTAACTTGTAAGAAGTATACATAATTATAAATTTGCCTTTTTAATTATTATGAAACAAATATGTTTCGAATTTTAGTAAACAATAAGTTTTTTAACGTAATCCTTTCAATATCGTACACATTAGCTATTATAGCATTATTGGTAATGTTTGGATTTGGATTTCCTGTTGAGTATAAACTTTATATAAACATTTTTTTTATCATTCTACTATCTGTCGGAATTTTAAGAACAATACTTAAATATGTTTATTTTAAAGAAAAAATTATTCCGCGAGTCATCATTTTTGATATAGTAAGTATACTATTTATTCTTTATTGCATTAAAATGCAAATAACCGATTATAGTTGGTTTTTTGTCAGCAAATATTTGCAATTTGCTATTGTTTTAAAATTAGTAAGAGAAATTGCTACACCTAACCTTAATTTCAAACGTTCTGTAATTACTCCTCCCCAATTATTTATTTTCAGTTTTTTTATTTTAGTTTTTGGAGGAGCTTGTTTACTTATGTTGCCAAAAGCAACATATCATCCAATTTCTTTTCTAGACGCACTATTTACAGCGACGAGCGCAGTTTGTGTAACAGGATTAACTTCTGTTGATACTTATATAACTTATACGCCTGTTGGTCATTTTATTTTAATGTTATTAATACAAGCAGGAGGTTTAGGTATTTTGACATTTGCTGGATATATTGCTTATTTTTTCAAAGGAAATAGTTCTTATGAGAATCAAATAGCATTAGGAAGTATTGCAAACAACGATTCTTTGAGTGAAGTTTTTTCTTTTGTAAAAAGGATTATCTATTTAACTTTTGGTATCGAATTCGTAGGAGCTGTATTAATTTATATTTCAATTGCACCTTATAATATTAGTATTGTTGACAAATTATTTTTTAGTATTTTTCATTCAGTTTCGGCTTTTTGTAATGCAGGTTTTTCTACATTGCCAAATGGATTAATGAACAAAGGTTTTGTTCACAATTATGGATTTCAATCTGTTCTAATCACATTGATATTCTTAGGAGGAATAGGTTTTCCTATCTTGATTAATATTCTACGTTATACAGATTATTTAATCAGAAAATTAATTTCAAAAATTCTCCATAATAAAAATAATCGTAAGAATTGGGTTTTTACATTAAGTTCTAAAGTTAATTTAATCACCTCATTAACAATACTAATTATTTCTACAATCATATTATTCTTCGAAGAATATTATTCTACATTAGGACAACATCAAGGTTTCGGAAAGTTTATTTCAGCTTTATTTATCGCCATAACGCCTCGTACAGCAGGTTTTAATAATATAGATTTTTCTCACTTACAATTCTCTTCCATACTTTTGGTTATTTTGTTAATGTGGATTGGTGCTTCACCAGCATCAACAGGAGGAGGAATTAAAACGAGTACTTTTGCAATTGCAATTCTTAATTTTATTAATATTGCACGCGGAAAAAATAAAATCGAAATTTACAAAAGAGAATTAAGCCCTATCAATGTACAAAAAGCTTTTGCTACAATGACCTTATCTTTTTTAGTCATTGGAATAGGAATATTTTTAATAACAAAATTTGATAATCATTTACATCTTATTGATGTTGCATTCGAAGCTTTTTCAGCTTATTCTACTGTTGGTTTATCATTAAATTTAACACCTACATTATCAGATCCAAGTAAAATTGTTGTCATTACAATGATGTTTATTGGTCGTGTTTCAATGATTACAATTTTGATGGCTTTTTTTAAGAAAACTGTTTCATCTAATTATCGTTATCCATCAGATGATATTTTAATTTAAAAGAAAATTATGAAAATAATAATTATAGGTTTAGGAAATTTCGGCGCGGCGCTTGGTAAGAAAATGGTAAAGCTTGGTCACGAAATTATCGGTGTTGACAATAATATTCAACGTGTTGAAGCTTTGAAAGATAAGTTATCCTATACCATTTGTTTAGATGCAACAGATGAATTATCAATTAATAAATTACCACTAAATAATACAGATATTGTAATTGTAAGTATTGGGGAAAATGAAGGTGCCAATATTATGGCTACTGCTATTTTTAAAAATAAAAATGTAAAACGTTTGATTAGTCGTTCTATCAATTCTTTACACGAAAATGTTTTGCAAGCAATTGGAGTTACAGAAATTATTCGACCCGAAGCTGAATCTGCAGAACGTTGGACAAAAAAACTAAATGTGAAAGGAGTTGTAGATTCTTTTGAATTAAACAAAGAGTTTAGCATTATAGAGGTTGTAACACCAAATGAATTGGTTGGAAAAACATTTGATGAAATCCAATTCAAAAAGCAACATAATATTTTGGTAATGACAATTATTAAAAACAAAGAAGAAGCTAGTTTTTTAGGTCAATATAAAATTGTTCCAGAAGTACAAGGTTTTCCTACATCAAATACAGTAATTACAAAAGATGATGTATTGGTAATCTATGGAGCAAATCAAGAAATTTATAAATTCTTAAAGAAATTTAATATTCAATAATCTTATTCTTAAACTCTAATACATGTGGTTTATGGAATTTTAAGTAAAAAATAATTCCCATAAAATAACAGACAACATCTAATATATCTGCTGTATAATTCGAAGAAAATTTTGGCATAATTACTTCTAATAAAAGACTCAAAACGCAAGCTGTTATAATTAAATAACTTGTTGGATAAATGTAAACTTGATTGTTGTATTTAATCTTCGAAATGATATAACTTCCTAAGTGCGTCATAGCAGGTACCGCAAAAATATCAGTTAAATAATGGTTGAGATACTCAATTTCTATGGAATAAATTCGGGTAAGTTTGATAAAAATCCAACTCAGAATATAGAAACTAAAATAAGTATCAAACAGTTTCATTTATTAGACCACAACAAGAATTATTAACACACAAAAAGCTCCAAGAATCATCAAAAATAGGAAGAAAGCATCGTCTATTAATTTTTGAGAGGTACTTCGTTTGTCTTTTTTTTCTTCCATTTTATAACTTTTAGACAAAAGTATTTAATTCATCTCGAATTGCATAAGACGAATGTCATTGTAAAGTTTTTAAAATTGAATAGATTAAATCTTGAAAATATTTTCATAACTTTAAAACAGTAAATGATTGATAATGAAAATACTTTTATTCTTTCTTTTTCCAATTGCTCTTTTTGCACAAGAAGTTGCTCAGAATGATAATTTAAAAAATAAATTGTTGATGAATTTTACTCAACAATCTGGCTATTTTGATTTTAAGTATTCGCAAGATTTATCGCTTGAAAAGAATAATGAATTGATGGAAGATTATTTTAAAAATTATTCAAATAAACAACAAGATGTTTCTCCTTTAAAGCCAGTTGAGAAAAGAATTCCTTATGAATATGATGATTCAAAAACATACGGACAAAACTTAATAAGAAGTGTTGTGCATGAGATATTTTTTAGTAAACCACTGAAATTAGGGAAATAAAAAAAGCCCAATCCTTAGATTGAGCTTTAAAATACTATAAAAATATATAAAAATTCTGAGCTTAGAATTTTATATCCTCTGTTGTTGCGATTAAATCTTGAATTGTTTCGCGACGACGAATTAAATAATCCTTATCGTCAATTAACAAGACCTCCGCAGGTTTGAAACGCGAATTGTAGTTCGAAGCCATCGAGAAACAATATGCTCCAGCATTGTGGAAACACAACACATCTCCTTCGCTAATTTCATTTATTTTACGATTCGATCCAAACGTATCTGTTTCACAAATATATCCCACAACTGTGTAATAACGGCTACGACCTTCTGGATTCGAAATATTTTCAATTTCGTGATGAGCACTATAAAACATCGGACGAATTAAATGGTTGAAACCTGTATCAATTCCAGCAAAAACAGTAGAAGTTGTTTGTTTCACAACATTTACAGTTGCTAAGAAAGATCCTGCTTCAGAAACCATATATTTTCCTGGCTCGAACATTAATGTCAAAGGTTTTCCGTACGCTTTTTCGAACTCGTTGAAACGAGCTGATAAACGTTCTCCTAAATATTCAATATCTGTTTCGTCTGCGCCTGGATAGTAAGGAACTTTAAATCCTGATCCAAAATCGATATAAGATAAATTCTTGAATTCTGCTGCAACTTCAAATAAAATTTCAGCACCTTGTAAGAAAACATCAATATCTAAAATATCAGAACCTGTATGCATGTGAACACCATCCAAATGTAAACCTGTATTTTCTACAACACGTTTGATATGTGGTAATTGGTGAATAGAAATTCCGAATTTTGAATCAATATGTCCAACCGAAATATTTGCATTTCCACCTGCCATAATATGTGGATTAATACGCACACAAACTGGATATTTAGGAAAATCTTGACCAAATGTTTCTAAAACAGAAAGGTTATCGATATTGATGCGAACACCTAAATCAATTGCTTTTTTAATTTCAGCATACGAAACACCATTTGGCGTATAAATGATTTCTTTAGGCTTGAAACCCGCCATTAATCCCAATTCTACTTCTTGAATAGAAACTGTATCCAATCCTGAACCAAGTGATTTGAAATACTTTAAAAGATTAAGATTCGTGTTCGCCTTACATGCATAATTTAACTTTAAACGTTTGACTGTAGAAAATGCATTTGTCATCTTTTCATATTGCGATTTAATTTTGTTCGCATCATACACATACAGCGGCGCACCATATTTTTGCACCAATTCCAATAGACGTTCTCTATTCAGTTCCATTTTGTTTATTTTTTTGTTTAAAGTTAAATTTCAGTTGCCAAAATTACGGAATACAAATGGTTTTATGAATAAAATTCAGAATAAACTTGTTATAAATCAATAATTTCGAATATTATTTAAAAATTTGAAAAATATTTCGAACATTATTCGAGAATGAATGTTTTAATCCCTCCACCATTCTTTAAAGTGAAAGACAGAATCGTTCAAATTTAGTGGTTCACCAATCATAGGCGTCAAAATATCGAGCTTATTTTGCTTACCATTCTCTATAATTTTTTCCAAAGGTTCGTCCCAAGCATGTTTTGCCAAAGCAAATTTTGCAGCATGTACAGGAATAATATGTTTAGCTTTTAAATCGGTAATGATCGCAGGTAAATCTGTTGGTAAAGCATGAATGTATTTCCAAGCATCGTTGTATTGTCCATTTTCTAGAATCGCAAAATCAAACGGACCATATTTTTCTCCAATTTCTTTGAAATGCGTATCATAACCGCTATCACCACCTAAAAATATTTTTTGCGTAGGTGTTTCCAATACATAAGAAGTCCAAAGTGTTGTATTTCGTTTAAATTTTCTACCAGAAAAATGACGAGCTGGTGTAAAAGTAATTTTTAAGTTATTTTTTAATGAAACGCTTGTGTTCCATTCTTCTTCGATTAATTGTTCTGGTAGATAATTCCACTTCTCGAAATGTGCGCCAACTCCAAGCGGAAGAATCACTTTCTCCACTTTTGGACGTAATTCTTTCACTCTTTCATAATCCAAGTGATCGTAATGATCGTGTGAAATAACCAAATAATCAATCTTTGGGAAATCTTTTGCGTGATACGTATTTGCTCCTTTAAATGCTTTATTGAAAATTGGTAAAGGCGAACCGTAATCACTAAAAACAGGATCGATTAGGAAATTAACACCATCCAATTGAATATAATAAGACGAATGTCCCAACCAAATAAATACATTTTCAGATTTATCAATAGATTTGATATCCGTCTGAATATGCGGAATAGAATCTTTCGGATTGAGTTTTGGATTTTTCGCACCAAAGAAAAAATCCCACATCACTTTTTTGGTATCAAAACCTTCTGCAAATGCAGGTGTGTGATGAATATTTTGAAATTGTCCATTTTTATACAACTTCGATTGTTTCATTCGTTCCAATCGTTTTCCAGTTGCATCAGCACCAAAAGTATCCATTTGTAGAATAGCGAAGGTTGCAATTACAAGAATTACAATCAAACTTAATAGGAAGTAAAGCATTCGTTTAAAAACTTTTCGTTTATTGATTTTTTTCATTAATGATCAAATGTATAAAATTCTTGGATTGCTTTTGAAATAATATATCTTAAGTAAACTGTAACATTTGTAACTTTCATTTTAATTTTGATTTACCAACTTTGTACACGTTTTAGAAAAAATACAAAATGGAATTTATCTTACAACCTTGGCCATGGTATATTGGCGGACCAATAATCGCAATTGTAATGCTTTTATTGATTTATTTCGGAAAAAGTTTTGGATTTTCATCAAATTTCAGAACTATTTGTTCAGCTTTGGGAGGAGGAAAATCATGTGATTTTTTCTCGTTTGATTGGAAAGCTCAAAAATGGAATTTATTATTCTTAGTTGGCGCAGTAATAGGAGGTTTTGTTTCGATACATTTTTTATCAGATAATCAAATACCTGAAATTTCAGAAGCTACAATTGCAAAATTGAATGCAATGGGATTTGAAAGTGCAGGAAAAGCATATTCTCCAACCGAAATTTTTGAAACGATGTCTGTTAAAAATATTGCTTTATTATTTGTTGGTGGATTATTAATTGGTTTTGGAACGCGCTACGCTGGTGGTTGTACATCTGGACATGCGATTTCAGGTTTAAGTGATTTGCAGTTACCTTCATTAATCGCTGTTATCGGCTTTTTTATCGGTGGACTTTTGATGGTTCACGTTTTGTTTCCTTTAATTTTTTAATCTCATGAGAAGTTTAGTTTATATCATATTAGGTGTTATCTTTGGTGTAACCATGTACAAGGCAGAAACGGCCTCTTGGTTTCGCATTTTCGAAATGTTCAATTTTCAATCTTTCCACATGTACGGATTTATTGGTTCGGCTTTGGTTGTAGGTTTGATTGGAATACAATGGATGAAAAAGAAAGAAGTAAAAGATATCGATGGTGAAAAAATTGTGATTCAACCCAAAACGAAATCAATTGCTCGTTATTTGATCGGAGGAATTTTCTTCGGATTAGGTTGGGCTTTAGTTGGCGCTTGTCCTGGACCAATATTTGTGTTATTAGGCGCGGGAGTTTATCCAATTTTAATTACAATTTTAGGTGCATTAATCGGTACCTTTCTTTACGGAAAAATTAGAAACAAAATCCCACATTAAACATGATAAAAGAGAAAATAGAAGCAACTTATCCATATCAATTTGAGGAAGAATTATTGAATGAAATCGATGAATTAGGATCTTTGATAGAATTTAAAGCGAATGATGTGATGATAGATTTGAACCAATTTATCAAAGGAATGCCAATTCTTTTGAGTGGTGCAATCAAGATTATGCGCGAAGATTTTGACGAAGGAGAATTGTTGTTGTATTTTCTCGAAAAAGGTGATACATGTGCTATGACGATGGCGTGTTGTTTGGGTGATAAACAAAGTAAAATACGTGCTGTTGCCGAAACTGATGGAGAACTGGTGATGATTCCGATTGTAAAAATGGACGAATGGTTGGCAAAATATCCATCGTGGAGACGTTTTATTTTTGATAGTTACAATAATAGAATGGAGGAAATGTTGGTAGCGATTGACAATTTAGCTTTTAATGATATGAACGAACGTTTGAAAAAATATCTGTTGGATGTCGCAAGTATCAATAAAGGTAAAGTTGTGTTAAAAACGCATCAAGAAATTGCTTATGAACTCAATACTTCTCGTGTTGTTATTTCTCGTTTGTTGAAAGCTTTAGAAAAGGAAGGTTTCCTTCAACTGAATAGAAACGAAATCACGATTAAGTAAGTAATTATTAAAAAATATAAAAGGAAGCGCATTGTTAAGCTTCCTTTTTTTTTGTTGAAACAATTTATAATAGAAAATTTTATAAAAATAATATCATTTGTAACAAATGTTACAATCTATTTTGATACGGTCAATTACTTTTGTTTTTGTATTTCATAAAACAAATGATTGCCCGTATAGTTTATTTTGGATTGTTGCTATTTACTTTTTTTCCTTTTGTAGAGTCGTCTGTGGCGTTACTTTTAGGGATTGGTTATGGTTTAATTTTTCAGAATGAATTTGGGAATTCTCAAAACGATATTCAAAGAAATTATTGAATATTGCAATCATTGGTTTAGGGTTAGGTTTGAATCTTCACGAGGCAGTTTCGGTAAGTAAAGATGGATTTTTTCTCACTTTTATTTCTGTGTTAAGTGTTTTTACATTAGGATTTGTATTCTACCGATTATTAAAAATCAATAAGAATACATCGCTGCTGATTACTTCAGGAACTGCTATTTGTGGAGGAAGTGCCATTGCCACAATTTCTTCGGTTTTACAACTAAAAGCGAATCAAATTACCATTGCTATGGCAGTTGTGTTTGTGTTGAATGCGATTGCATTAATGATTTTTCCGTTTATTGGACATTATTTTCAGTTATCGCAATATCAATTTGGTTTGTGGTCGGCAATTGCAATTCACGATACAAGTTCTGTTGTCGGTGCAGCCAAACAATACGGTGAACAAGCTTTAGAAGTTGCAACTACTGTGAAATTGAGCCGAACATTATGGATTTTTCCGTTCGCTTTATTAATTGGTTATTTCAACAAAAAAGAGAACTCTTCTTACAAATTTCCTTATTTCATTATTGGTTTTATTACAACAATGCTTATCGCTACTTATTTTCCTCAAGGCGAAAAAGTCTATCATATTTTACAAGGAATTTCGAAACAATTAATGGTTGTTGCTTTATTTATGATTGGCTCGTTGATTAACTTACAATCCATCAAACAAGCAGGTTTTAAAACCTTATCATACGGAATATTACTTTGGATTTTTATCTCCATTTTATCTTTGGTTTTGGTTTTAAATTATTTTTAAAATCTCTATCCTCTCTATTTTTAGGTTTGTAACATTGGTTACTGTCGATTGTTTTTTAGTAACTTAACTTTGATTCAACAAATTAAAAAAGGTTAAACCATAAAAATATTATCATATGTTTTTTCAACACATTTTTGAAAAGTCATTGGCGCATTCAAGTTACCTTGTAGGTTGTCAAGCAAAAGGAGAAGCAATTGTAATCGATCCAAAAAGAGATATTGATACATACTTAAAAATAGCAGAAGAAAATAAGCTGAAAATTACGCATATTGCCGAAACACATATTCATGCTGATTATCTTTCTGGTAGCCAAGAGTTAGCTTATGTAACAGGTGCGAAGATGTATTTGTCTGATGAAGGCGGAGAAGATTGGCAATACGATTTTGAACATATCGGATTAAAAAATGGGGATAAAATAAAAGTTGGAAATCTAATTTTTGAGGTGATGCATACACCAGGTCACACGCCAGAAAGTATTAGTCTTTTGTTGACGGATAAACCTGCGACGAAAGAACCAGTTATGATTTTTACTGGAGATTTTGTTTTTGTAGGAGATATTGGTCGTCCAGATTTATTAGAAGAAGCTGCTGGATTAATTGGTACTAAAGAAGTAGGAGCAAAGCAGATGTTTAAATCGTTGAAAAAATTTCAAGCATTACCAGATTATTTACAAGTTTGGCCAGCACATGGAGCAGGTTCTGCTTGCGGAAAAGCTTTGGGAGCTGTAGCAAGTACGACGGTTGGTTATGAGAAAATCAGAAATTGGGCGTTGCAATTTGATTCGAATGAAAAAGCATTTGTTGATTATTTATTGGCAGATCAACCCGAAGCACCAGCTTATTTTACAATGATGAAAAAGTTGAATAAAACAAAACGTCCTTTGTTGATCGAAGTTCCGAAGTGGGCTAAATTAACATACATCGAATTTGAAAAAGCAAAAGATTTTGGAATGAAAGTGATTGATGCGCGTATCAAAACAGATTTTTCCCAATTGCATATTCCAGGAACGCTTAATATTCAAAACAATAAAACGTTCAATACATGGATGGGGTGGATGGTAAATTATCAAGAGCCAATTGTGTTGATTGTAGAAGAGGATGAAGTAGAAGAAATGACACGAAAATTGATGCGAATTGGTTTGGATAATATTTACGGCTACATTAAACCAACAGATTTATTTAACAATTTAAGTTCTTTACAATCTTCTATTTTAATCGACGCAGATACAATGGAAAATTACATTGGAAATGAAGAGGTTCAGATTTTAGATGTTAGAGGTGAAACAGAATTTAAAGAAGGTCATATCGAAGATGCGAAGCATATTTTTGTCGGTTATTTACCAAAAAGATACAATGAATTAGATCCAACTAAAAAAATTGCCTTGCATTGTCAAGCTGGAGATCGGGCAACGATTGCACAAAGTTTTTTGGAATCGAAAGGTTTTGATGTTGAAAACTATAGTGGAGGAATTGCTGATTGGAAATTGAATCAAAAACCATTAGTTAAATAATATGTTTTTCAAAAATATTTTAAAAATGTTGACATCAAATTCGAATGTAGAAAACTATCTACAAGAAGGTGCTTTATTGTTGGATGTTCGTACAAAAGCAGAGTTTTTTGTGGGACATCATGCAGATGCGGTGAATATTCCGTTGCAAGAATTAGAAGTGAGATTAAAAGAATTACCAAGTAAAAAAATTGTAACAGTTTGTAGAAGTGGAGCTCGTAGTGCGCAAGCAGCAACAATTTTAAATAAAAATGGATTTGATGCAATAAACGGCGGTCCTTGGCAAACAATAAAATAAGTGTAAAAATATCTAAATTTTAAAAATGGATTTATTTGATAAAATACAAGGAAATAATTATTATTTGATTGATTTTTATGCAAATTGGTGTGCTCCATGTCAATTACAACTTCAGTTTTTAGAAAATTTGAAAGAAAAATTTCATGATAATGTAGAAATTATAAAAATAGATGTAGATAAAGACAAAGTAAGTACTATTCAATTTGATGCAATGTATCAAGTAAATGGTGTACCAACTTTGATGCTTTTTCATCAAGGAAAGCTACTTTGGAAACATTATGGAGTAAAGTTTGAAGATGATTTACAGGAAATTGTAAAACAATTTTTGATATAAAAAATGACAGTAGTTGCTTAATAATTCTTCTTAGAATCAACTGTAACTACTGTCAAATTATTTTCTTACTCTTACTTTTTCTTCATGTATTTTTTTGGATTTTTTTTGAATTCAACTTTACAACTTTTACTACAAAAACCATAAATTTTCTTTTGATAAATTGCGGTATCTGTTAAGAATTGTGCGGTATTCATTCCACAAATAGGATCTTTCTCGTTTACAACTTTTACTTTTAGTTTTTGTTGAGCAAAAATTGAAAAAGAGAGGATAAAGAATGTTAATGTTAATATTTTTTTCATTGTTATTGATTTTTAGATTGAAATAAATTGTAATTAAAAAAGAAACCTATTCTGTTTTTTACTTCGATTTCTCCCGAATTTAAATCAGAAAGTATAGGTTGAAAATATTCTATACCAAAATTAAATTTTTGAGCAGCTGCTTCTAATCCTAATTTCGCAAATTGAGCTTTTCCTTTAGATTTTGGAATCGTCTCCCCAAATTGTTCATTTTTATAATAAAGTTCGTTTTGAAAACCGACTTTTCCAAGTAATTTTAATTCATTGTTAATGAAAAGATGTTGTAATTGAATTAATTGATTCCATTGATCTCCAAATTTGTATTTCTTCTTATTCTCTCCTTTCAAGTTGTAGTCTGTTACTAATTGTAAAGTCAAATTCTTAAAAGCTAATTGGTAATTTATTGCAAACTGAGTATCCCAACTTCCTGTACCTAATTGAAAACTTGGATTGGTTGTTTCAGCATTTGCTTGATTAAATTTTGCGATTGGAATTTTTAAACCTATTGCAGCACTTAATCCATGTTTTAGCTCATTAGAACTTGTATTTGATTGAATGACTTTAACTATTCCCATCATATTTAAATCTCCAATACCAGAAATAGAAGAAGAGTTTTTACCTTCTTTATTATGAAAATGGTAAGGAATACTAGCATTGATGTCAATTCTATTATTTATTGGAATTCTTGCCCATAATTGAATGGTATTGAACAGTTGCTTTTGTGTTCTTTTATTAGAAAAAGCATCTTCTTTAGCTTTATAAGATTGATGAAGGTAACGAATACCAACGAAATTTGAATTTATAAGATTTTCAATTCCATTTGAGGTTGAAGTCGCAGAACAACCGCAAGCATCACAATCTAATTCTAAATCATATAAATGAGAGACTACAATAGAATCATTTTCTGTATGAGCAAATAATGAAATGGGTATTAATAATATAACGAAAAATAAATTGATATATAATTTCATTTGAATAGATTTAAAATTCTGCATAAGCAGGGTTGTTAATAAATGAGTAATCAGTTAATGTTTTTAGAAAAGAAATAATTGCCTTTTTTTCTTCTTCTGTCATAGGAATTCCAATTCGATTATTTTGTTTGAGTTGAGAATCCAAATTTTTATCATTTTGTATGCCTTCTGAATAAAAATTCAAAACAGCTTCTAAACTATAGAATCGTCCATCGTGCATATAAGGTTTGGTCATTTCAATATTTCTTAAACTTGGAACTCTAAACTTCATAAAATCAGTCGAATCTAATGTCACACGATATAAACCTCGATCTTTGTATTGTTTATTATAATACATTCCTGTATTTCGAAAAGACTCATCTGTAAAAAGTGTTCCTTTATGACAGCTTGAACATTTCTGTTGAAAAAGTTGTAAACCTTTTTTTTCGGTTTCGGTTAAATTTGTCTCTTTCCTTAAATATTGATCATATTTAGAATCTTTTGATACAACTGAAGCCATAAACTGTCCTAATGCGCTGAGAATACGATTTGCATCGATTTTATCATCTCCGAAAGCATTTTTAAACATTTTTCGATAAGAAGAATCTGATGATAATTTCTTAATGATTTCGGGAAAAGTAGTATCCATCTCTTCTTCAGCTGTAATAGGAGAAATTGGTTGTTGAGCTAAATCATGAATAACGCCATCCCACATAAATCGATTTAGAAATGCCAAATTTTGAATAGGAGGAGCATTTCGAATTCCTAATCGATCATCAATTCCATGACTAACAGGATGTCCGTGGTGAGTAAAGGCATTTTCTTGAATATGGCAAAAAGCACATGAAATAGTATTATTTCTAGATAATCGACCTTCATAAAATAGTTTTTTTCCTAACTCAACTCCATTCTTAGTTAACGGATATTTATCTGTATCAAATGTTATTTTAGGAAAATAAGAAGGAATTTCTAATTGATAAGGTTCATCAACGATCTGTCCATAATCGATATCATCATCGTTACAACTTAACAAGATGAATAAACTGAAAATAATTGTTATTATTTTATTCATTGTTGTAGAATTATGCGGTGTTTATAAAACACCGCTATAAACTTTATTGATTTTTTTCGTCGTTATGTACATGATCAACTCGAAACATATTTTGTATGTTTTCTGTGACCAATTGTGCAAAGTTGGAAGAACCCATAATGTTATTGTTCGACTCATCTAATATCAATTTATGATCACCACTTAAATAGGTATTCAAATTTGCCATAATATGAATAGAAGGCTTAATTTTAGAAGTTACTCGTGCAGATGTAGGTAAATCTAATGTTACTTCTTTATATAAATCTTGAACATTATTTTTGTTAATATCTCCCATATTTCCAGTATGAGTTAAGAAGAAAGTGTCAGTAGTAGTTTTGCCATAAAAACCTTCTATTTTAAAGAAAACATAACCAGCAGCCCAAGCCCAAGTCATTCCATTTTTCTTTGCTTTTTCCCAAAAAGTAGCTTGTCCAGTTTGGCCTAATAAATAAGCTTTCTGAGATACACCAAGTCCGAAACGTACTTTTGTATATTTATTTTGAGGGATATTATCCAAATTTAAATAAACGACATTAGCTATAGCAGAATCTTGATTAATAACAAAAGCGCCTTTGTCTGGATCGTTTTTATGATAATCAAATTCATTTCCTTTTTCATCAATTAATGTGATGTTAGAAATGATATATTTTAATGTTGTCAATTTATGTTTTTGTCCGTTTGATGAGGTTTGCGTTGTTTGATCTAAAACAATTCCTCCCAAATTATCAAATCCATTTTCAAACTTTAATTGAATTTTACCTGTTTCGGTAGATTTAATTTCAGAGAAATCATCATCGTTGTTGCAGGAAGTAAATAAAGTAAGTAATGCGATAAATGATAAGTTTAAAAAATATTTGATTGTTTTCATTGTAATAATTGTTTAATTTTTTTGAATAAAAATGCTGTTGGAAAACAATTATTGTTCTCCAATACTGAATATTTGTTCTATTAATTAAACAATTGGAGGTTTTAGATATTTAAAAACCCAATCGATAGAATAGGATGATAGCCAAAAGAATCGATGTTTTATTTTTACAATAAAATCTTGAATAAATGGAATATTTAAGGATTCGAAATGTATAAAAATTTCTGCAAATCGAATATTTTTTACTAAAACCGAATCAGATTCTTGTTCTGTTTCTTTTAGTTGCTTCGATAAATAACATTTTCCATTACATTGCATTTCTGGTCGCTCTTTATTGATACAATACTCATCAATAATCTTCTCCTGAGTACTAATGAATACAGTAAAAGGAATTAGTGATCGAAAACCAATTAAAAGCACGAACAATGCAATCAATAAACAATTGAAACTTTTGACAAATCTTATATGAAATGTCAACTTGATTAAATGTTAATGAGATAATAATTTGATAAACAAGAATTATTTATCAAATAGGAGGCTGAAGTTGTTGATCTAATTGATATTGAGTTTCGAAAGCTAATTCGATAGTCGAAATTTTTTCAATAGATTTTATGAAGGTAAATGTGTTAATTTCGAAGGTAGGTTGATAAATAAAATAATCAATTGCACGCAAAGAAACTTGAATTTTATTATCATCATTTTGTTCATCATTAACAGTCTTGGAAATTTGTTCTTTCAGATAACAAACTCCATTACACAATAATTCTGGACGCTCTATATTAACACAATATTCGTTAGAAATCTTATCATAATTTACCAAATAGTCAATAACAGGTAGCAATGGTCTACAAGTTATTAGAACAACAGTTAGTATGAAAAGGTAAGATTTCAATTCCTTAAAATTTTTATAAAATTAGACAGTTTTTATTTATTTTGAAAATGAAGATTATCAGTTTTTTCAGAAATTGAATTCAAGTTTCTTTTTATTGAAATGACATTAATGAAATAATCTTAAAAGGTTTATATTTTTTAGATTGAGAAAGATATCGTAACTTTGAATTAATCATTTTAGAATCAATTCATGGCAAATTTTATTGACATCTATAGAAGAAACAACCAATTGTGGTTGTTTTTGTCGTTGGCATATTTGCATGATGATACTTTCTTAAGAAGCTCGAAAGAGTTTATCAACTAATCCCTGTTACGACTCGAGACAGGGAACCTTCTATTTTTTTCAATTATCAATTATTTTCAATTTTCTGTAAGGAGATTTGTATCAAATTTTAGCGAATTTTATTTTCGGTTATTTGATATTTGAGTCTTAGAGAATCTTCTTCGAATGATTGAAAGTTTAACTAAGAATTTATCAAAATGACAACAAATATTATTTTAACAACAGGATTATACGATTTAATTAAAGACCATTTAAGAAGAAAAAAAGTAACAGCAGAACAAGAAAATATCTTAACAAAAGAATTGCGTCATGCAGAACAAATTTTGAGAAGAGATTTGGCTGATAATATTGTGACTGTTGGGAAAAAAGTAACAATAAAAGAATTAAATTCAAATCAAGAATATCAATTAAATTTTGTTAGCCCAGAAAAGGCAAAACCGAAAAAGAATCGTCATTCTATTTTAATGGACGAAGGTTTAGCAACAATTGGTTATAAAATTGGTGATGTAATTGAATGGCCAGCAAATGATGGCTCAAAAAAATATGAAATTCTGAATGTAGAAGCAGTTTCATAATTTGTCCAAAAGCATAATAAAAAAACCGAGCATTAGCTCGGTTTTTTATTGGTATATTTTCTGGAAAAATATTTTAAACATCTAAATGTGAAGCAGTAATTTTCTGACCATAAAAAATTGTTGTATTTGCTTCAAAACTTTTCGCATCATCTGTCGTATAAAATGTAAGATGCCCATTTTTTGAACATTGTGTTTCTACTTCGGGATGACGATGTAGATAGTCAGTTAATTTATTCGCGACCAATTCTCCTTGCGAAAGAATTGTTACATTTTCTGGTACATATTGCGAAATAACAGGAAGAAGAAGCGGATAATGTGTACAAGCCAATACAACTGTATCGATTTCGGATGATTGATCAAATAAGCGTTGAATATCTTTTTCTACAATATCGTGCGCAGCTTTGCTATCAATTTCATTATTCTCAACCAAAGGAACCCAAAGTGGACAAGCCAATTGAAAAACATCAATTGTTGAATGAAATTTGTTCATCTCGATTTTATACGATTCAGACAAAACAGTTCCTTGTGTAGCTAAAATTCCGACTTTGTTATTCTTTGTGTATTCATTTATCGATTCTGTTGTTGGGCGTATAACACCCAAAATTCTTTTGCCTTCGGGTAAATCATTTTGCTGAATTGTTCGTAAAGCCTTTGCAGAAGCTGTATTGCAAGCAAGTATAACCAAGTTACATCCCAAATCAAACAATTTAAAAACGCATTCTTTGGTGTATTCATAAACTGTCTCAAACGAGCGAATTCCATAAGGGCAACGAGCATTATCACCTAAATAGATATAATCGTATTGCGGAAGTTTTTTCTGTATTTCTTTGAAAACGGTTAATCCTCCATAACCAGAGTCAAAAACACCAATTGGTCCTTGCATATTCGCTTATTTTTGAAGCACAAATTTACAAAATGTATTAAGATGTTAGCGTAATAATTTGGTTTGAAAATTTACATATAATTAATAGAAATAATAAATTTTATAATCTATTCAACAATTGTTTGAATAAAATTATTTTCTTTTCTGCTTCCGTTTTTTATTTCGCCAAATTATAAAACCTGTAATAGGTAAACTTGCCACAATTATTGAAGAAGTAAAGGCTAATATTTTACCAAATAAACCTAATATTTGTCCTGTATGAATGTCGTACATTGAGTTTGCAAACTTTTTACCATTTGATAAATTCTCATTCATTAATTGAGAAACCTGAAATTGTTCCGAATCAAATTGATATTCGTCAACCGCATAATAACGCAAACTTTTATGATACGCTCTTATGGCCAAAGGATTTTTTTCGGGTACGGGTAAATAAATCCAATACATAGAAGCTGTTGGACTATTTTTTAAACTATAAGCATATGCAGAATCAACAATAGTGTAATTGTCTTCTAACATTTTTTTAGGCTGATAGACATATCCTTTTTCTTCATTTGGAAATGATTTTCCAAGATTAACGATTTGCATATATGAATTGCGAACAGGTTTGAAACTAAATGCAATACCTGATAAAGCGACAATAAATGCAATACTAAAAGCATAAAATCCCAGTACATTATGCAAATCATAATTGATACGTTTCCATTTTGCTTTGTATTTTATCGTTAACCCATTTTTAGCTTGTTTTCTCTTTTTGGGCCACCAAAGAATTAAACCGCTTATCATAATCATGATAAAAATAACAGTTGAAAAACCAATTATATTTTTTCCGATATCACCCAATAAAAGATTCATATGAATGTATTGTATCACCAAGAAAAAATCTTGTTTCATATTTTCTTGATGTAAAATTTTCCCTGAATATGGATTAATATACACAAAGTAAGATTCTTTTTTATCATCCATCGTCATCACAACCGTTGATCGATCTTTATCCATATACATCACTCGAAGCACAACATGTTTAGGATTTTTGTCTTGTACTTTATGGATAATTTTACTTGGTTTTATGAATGGTTGATGAACAATCTCGACTTTTCTATAATCAAAAAGAGTATCTTTTATTTCATCTTGAAAACAAAATATAGCTCCTGTTATTGCCACAATACAAACAATAATACCTGTAAATAATCCAAACCATTTGTGAAAGAAGAGAAAATATTTTTTCATTAATAAAAATTAATTTAGAATAAATAAAAATTATATTTGCAGCAAATATAAATTATTTAAAAACACACTATGAAAAAAAATATCATCTGTTTAACAATTTTATTGGGGAGTGCCTCGCTGTCATATGCCCAAACGAATGATAGTATATCCACAGATTTGAATGATGTTGTGGTAGTTGCTTCAAGAAAACCTACTAAAATATCTGATTTGGCAGGAACTGTTTGGGTGATCAATCAAGAACAAATTGCGCAACAAGCTAAAAATGGTGTTCCATTAAAAGAGGCTTTAGCGATTATGATTCCAGGGATGGATGTTGGTTCGCAAGGAAGATCAAATTATGGTCAGAATATGCGTGGACGTTCGATGTTAGTGATGATAGACGGTGTTTCCTTAAACAGTATCCGTAACATAAGTCGTCAATTGGATGCAATTGATCCGTTTAATATCGAAAGAGTTGAGGTTTTATCTGGTGCAAGCGCAATTTATGGCGGAAATGCGACAGGTGGTATTGTCAACATTGTGACGAAAAAAGCACTAAAAAATGGAATTAGTGGCGAAACAGAACTTGGTTTACGTACAGGTTTTTCAGGAAGTGATGATCATGATTGGCGCGTTGCTCAATCTATTGGTTACAAAAATGATAAATTTACTGGACGTTTGGCTGTTGCTTTTCAACAAAATGGTGGAGCTTATGATGCAGATGGAGATCAAATATTTGCAGATATTTCGCAATTAGATTTACAATATAATCAATCTATTGATGTGTTGGCAACAGCAGGTTATAAATTCAATCCGAATCATCAAATCAATGGATCTGTGCAATATTATCGTTCCAAATATAGTGGAGATCGTAGTTTATATTTAGGTGAAAACATTAGTGTTTTAACCAAAGGAGATGCTTCTGTTTTGGAGATGCGTGATGGTTTTGATACGGATAAAAATCCAGGAACAGAGCGTGTAATGGGAACATTGAGTTATAATGGAACGAATATTTTAGGAGGGCAAGATGTGTATGTTCAATTTGCTTCTCGTGTTGAAAAATTAGGATTTTATCCATTCCCAGGTAATTTAACGTTGCCTTCTGGGACAAGTCCTTATATGTCGGCTTCTCAACAGGATACGTATTATTCGGGTCTAAAAGCTGTTTTGGTCAAAGATTGGGGAAAATTGAAATTAACATACGGTGCAGATGTTGATTTTGAAAAGTTTGAAGGTCAACAAAATGTATTTGATTCTCAGAAGTCATTATCAAGTGGAGGAATGATTAATCACACTGTTTTAACGATTGATCGTTATCCAACTAATCATTCTACAAGTTTTGCAGGATATGCGCAAGCTGAGTATGATATCTTACCTCAATTGAAAGTTTCGGGAGGAATTCGTTACCAAGATATTTCGATTAAGTTGGATGATTTTATTGGTTCTACTCAACAATTACAAATCGCTAATGGTTATGGAAACAGTGCCGATTATATTCCAGGCGGAAAAAGCAGCTATAATATGACGATGCTAAATGCTGGTTTGTTATATAAAATTAATGAATTGAACCAAATTTGGACAACTTATTCACAAGGAGTTTCATTAGCTGATCCATCAAAATTTTATGGATATGGAAATTATAAATTTAATTCTGCAACCAATAATTGGGATTTAAGTTCGAGTGTGAATGTAAAAGATTCTCCTCTTTCTGGTGTGAAAACAGGACAATTTGAACTTGGTTATCGTTTCAGAACAAATAATGGATTTAAAGGACAAATCTCTGGATTTATCAGTAATTCCGACAAAAATATTGCTTTAAAACGTGATGGACTAAATCTTTGGGTAGAAGTGGTTGATCAAAAATTAAGAAATATGGGCGTAGAAGCAGAGGTTTCTTATACGAACGGAGGATTTTATGTTGGAGCAAATACATTGCTAATCAAATCTGAAGTGGAGAAAAATGGTGATTGGCAAAAACAAGATGTTTCAACTTCTGGACCTTCTAAATTTACAGCTTATGCAGGTTATGGATTTGATAATTGGAATTTTAGATTTCAAACTTTACAAAGTTTCAAATACACAGATGGTTTGGAAAATGTGATCGATTCATACAATACATCAGATTTAATGGTTGCTTACAAATTACCTTTTGGTAAAATTAATTTAGGTGTTCAGAATATTTTTAATACCGATTATCAAACAATTTGGAGCGCAAAATCACAAGTTTTGTATAGTGCATATAAAGTTCCAGAATTGTTTTATTACGCTGGACGTGGAAGAACTTTTAATCTAAGTTTTACATACAATTTTTAATTTATGAAAGCGAATCATTTGATTCGCTTTTTTATTTTAAGGGAATTAAACACCGAACTAAAAAATAAGATTAATGATTGCAGGAATGATTCGAAAGCCAATAAAGCAAAAAAAATCGTAGAGTAGGATAGGTAAAAGAGAACAAATATATGGGCTAAAGAATAGATTTTTGAATTTATTTTCTATAGAGAGGTTCTATAATTTTTACCAATTATTAATTTTATTCGATTTATCTAAAATCTCTTGAATTAATTTATTAAAATGATTCTCCAAACCAGTTACTGCATCAGGATAATCGACTTCATTCTTTTTATTATAGATAGAATTTTTGTTTTTGCTTGTTGGATTCAATACGAGATAATAATAATCTCCTATGCTCGAATTCCACTTTCTTGCTTCAAAAGAAGGTCGATTAATTCGAATTTTATCATCTTTAAAGAGAATTGTAATCGAATAAGATAAGTCATATTCAATCTTTGACTTTCCTATTTGCATATAATTCATTTTTTGTTTTACAGTTAAAGCTTCTTGCTCATATCCATTTATTGTTATGCTTTCATTTTCGGCTAAACTCAATACTTTCTTTGGATCTTTGTACATACTCGATAAGGCTGACAACACAATTCTGTATAACTCATTTTTTTTGGTATTTGGTTTATCAATTACGATATAATCAGTTTTATCTTTAGATGAAACAAATCCATTTGATGTTAAAGTAAAATATTGCGCATAGCTAAATTGCGATAAACAAATAATTGTAAATAAAGTATATAAGATTTTCATATTTCATTCGTTTAAATACTAATTTAAGAAAAATGTCTCATTTTTGGAATGAATACTTAAAAATCAATGTGTTAAAGTTTATGAATATTGTTTACATAAAATATTTTTACTTCTTGTAAATAGAGGTGATTTAGCTATGTCATTCATCCTTCAAACTTCGTCAATCCATTTGTATAAATCGATTTCAGAAGAGATGTCAAAGGTTTTTCTTAATCTACTTTTTCTTGTTTGCACAGTTCTTATTGCAAGGTTGTTGTATTCTGTAATATCTTTTGTTGTAAAACCTAATTTGAGTAAAGAACAAAATTTGAATTCGTCTGGAGTCATTTCAGGATTAAAGGATATGACTTGTCCTGAATTAGCTATACACAAATTGCAAGTGTATGAAAAAAACAGAAAAAGTTGAAAGTGGTTTACCAAGAAAAGAAGTTACTAGAATTTATGGTTTAGGAAATTGATGTTTGGATGCGAAATTATAGATCAGAGATTTATTGCTCATAAGTATGATCGAAAAAGGTGATCCCTATGAAAATGCAATGGCAGAAAGGGTTAGTGGAATGATTAAAATGGAGTTTAACCTGTATGAAAGCTCATTAGGTTTTGATCAGACAAAGATTAAAGTTAATAATAGTCTTAAATCATATAATGAATTGAGACCACAAGTAAGTTGTGATTATTTAACTCCAAATGCTGCGCATTTACAATCAGAAAAATTGAATAAAAGATGGAAAAACTATAATAGGAGTTTTAATTATCAAAACTCTCTTGTATAGTAAGTTTAGGATTAAGATGAATTAGTGTATATCGAAAATACTACTTTTCTGTATCCGAGTTGTATCCATCTTTCACCTTACTTCTTATTATAAAAATCAATTTGTCGTTGAATTGTTTTTTCGGTTTGAATAATGTCTAATATTAAAATTTTGATGGTTTCTTTTTTGTTCTTTTCTGTTTCATAAAAGTTGGAGTACAAGAAATTCATGAAAAATTCTGTTTTGTTCTTTAAAATGTCTTTTTGTTCTTCAATATTAGACAAAGAAGTGATTTTATCATAATTTATCAAGTCTATTTTGGAAGTTGAAACTGATTTCCAAGCGCTTGTTTTAATCTGAGGAATAAACACACCTTTACATTTCATTGTGACACCCAAAATGTTAACACTTTTGTTATCAGCATAGTATTCAAGCGAATCAACATAAGAATTTTGCAATGGAATATTGTATTTTATTTCTTCCGTTGTTTCATTCAATTCACTTTTTATCGTTGAAAATACTTGATTAATATACACTTGGTCTTTTCTATTTGTGTTCCAATTGTCAATAAACAGTGCAATCAAAATACCTACGGTTACAGGAATAATTTCTTTGATAAATTGAATTGAATAATTTTCTAATGCTTTCTTCATTAAATTTAGTTCTTGTTAATTTATATTGATGTGTTAAATCAAACAAATATCTCATATTCATCGGAATGCACCATAACTATTTTTATATTTTTTGATAAATAGTGGCGAAATTTAAAGGTTAACAATTAAGTTGATATTTTTGAGATTTGTATTAAGTTTAATTTGCTCTGTTTTGTTCCTCGAAATTCACTTTTTTGTTGTTTTCTTTCACTTTGTTATTTCCAAAATTGTATGTTAAACTAAGTTTGAAACCTCGGTAATCATTGTATTGATTAAACTCCGAACGATAATCGCCATTATACGAATACCCTTTGTTTTTAATCGTTTTGAATACATCATTTACCACAAAATTAGCTTGTAATTTTTTATCGAAAAACGAAGCTTTAATGCCTGGCGAAAATTCCAATTGATCTTGCAGTTTTATGTTGGCATACGTGAACGGAAGCGAATGCCAGAAGTTTAGCATCAAAAACCACGTTTTATTCTCATTTAATGTAATAGTGTTGTAAAAGGTATATGACATCGAATAAACTTTCAGTTTTTCCAATTCAGAAATGGTCGGTTTTGTGATTGTATAAGATGCATTTGCATTGATTGAGGTTTCCCAAATTTTGAAAAATGTGTTGTAATATCCAATATTGAATCCCGTTCTGTTTTGGTCATAACTATTTTCTATTACATTGCTGTAAATTCCGTCCGAAAAACGTGCAATATTCGATGTGTTATTTTGGCTAAATTGATTGTAAAGTCCAAATGTAAATTTTCCTTTGTACGAATAATTTAGTTCAATATTATCATTAAATGATGGTTGTAATTTAGGATTTCCTGTGTAATACATATACGGATTCGTGTACCAACGGAATGGATTTAAAGATTGAAAATTGGGACGATTTATTCTTTTGGAATAATTGATACTGAACGAATGATTTGTAGTTGGTTTGTAACTGATATAAGCTGTAGGAAATAATTTTCCGTAGTTCTTTTTCAGACTGCTGTTTTCGTCATTTGGTGTAAAACCTTCTAGCGAAGTGTATTCGTATCGTAAACCAGCTTTTGCTGACCATTTTTGATTGAAATCTTTTGAAAGCTAACATAAGCCGCATAATTGTGTTCTTTGTAATGAAAAATATTGCTATTCGATGGGTTCAAAACAAAATCTGCTTCATCAAATTCATAGTATTCCACATTCGATTTGTTATCCAATAGTGTATATTTTGCTCCAGTTTCTATGTTCAGCCATTTGTAAGGAAGCGTAAGATCTGATTGTACCGAATAAATCGCATATTTCATTTTACTATTATTTCGAACAATAGCATTATGCTGATTCGTGTTGTTAAAAGTATTTAAATTGTTGATTTTATTAGGACTATCGTTCAAGTAATTCGCTGTAAAACTTAGTTTTTTACCAATGCTGTCCAATTTTATGTCATAATAAGTATTCAAAGTATGTGTTGGTGTTGTCCAACGTTGTTTTTGAAGGGTTACTAATGTAGAATCTATAATAGAATTTGTTTCATAATGGCTTAGTCCATCCGTCTTCATATTATAATGCTGATTGGAATAGTCGTAAATAAGACCGATGTTTTGTTTCTCATTTATTTTATAATCAAGGCTGTAGTTTAACCCAAAACCATCGGGCGTATCTTTTCTTGTTTCCGAGTTGTAGACACTGTTTGTTTTGCTTAAAAGATCTCGAGTTCCAACGGCTTTATAAGCCATATCAAATTGCCTTAATTTCAACGAAGTGCTTAATTTTTTCGATTGATAATTAAGCGTTCCGCCCGTTCTGAAACCACTGTAAGAATTTTTTTGATACGAAGAATTTACACTCCCGCTCCAGCCAATATTAGGATTTTTCTTTAGAATAATATTAATAATTCCACTATTTCCTTGTGCTTCATATTTTGAAGGAGGAGTTGTAATGATTTCAATTTTCGCAATATCATCAGAACGAAGCGATTGTAGATAATTAGTAAGTTCGCTTCCTGATAAATTAAGCATTCTGTCATTCACCATAACCGAAACATTTCCTTTTCCTACAATAGAAATATTATCATTCAGTACATTCACCATTGGTGTGTTTCGTAAAGCGTCCAAAGCAGACATTCCTTGCGAAGCAATAGAATTTTCGATATTACAAACCAGACGATCAACTTTCTGTTCAATTAGTTTCTTTTTTGCTGTAACCGTTGCACCTTCTAAAGTTGTAGCATCTTGAATTTTGATAAGTCCTAAGTCTTTATCTTGTTTAATTTCTATTTCTTCTGAATAAAATTCTACGCCAAACTGTTCTATTTTAAGTAAATAATTTCCAGCATCTGTTTTCATAGAAAATAATCCCAGACTATCTGTATATGCTTGATTGATAAGTAAACTATCATTTTTAAAAAGAAGAATATCAGCAAATTCAAGTGCTTTATCATGTTGATTGATCACTTTTCCATTTATCGAAAATTGTTGTCCAAAAACTGATGAACAAAAGCTGAAGGCAATCAAATAGCAGCTAATCAAAATAAGATTTTTCATATGTTGTATTTTATTTATAACAAAGAAAAAGTATAGAACAAAGAAAAAATTGTAAAAATCGTGCAGCTTAATGTTGCGCATAAATCCAAGCCAATTGTTCTTGTTGAATGCTTGTTTTATTTCTTAATTGATTGGGCGATTGTCCCGTAATTTCTTTAAAATCGCGGATAAAATGAGATTGATCGGTGTAATTATTTTGGTAAGCGATATGCGTAAGTTTTTCTTTTTCGAAATGGAGAATAGAATTTAGCGCTTTTCTAAATCGAACTGTTTTCAAAAAAGTTTTTGGACTTTGCCCAATTTGATTCATAAACAGGCGATACAAGGTCGATTCATTCATCGAAAGATTTTTGGCTAAAGGACCAACTTTTAATTCATCTGTTTGTTGAATAAGGTATAAGATTTCTTTAGTTTTAGTATTTAAATAATCTTGATTTAAGCTTTTCAATAATATATGTTCGAGCATTGAAATTCTTTTCAACGAATTCTTTTCCTCAAATAATTGTTCTGTAAAATCTGTTGCAAATTTTGGGAAAATCATTTCGAAAACTTCATCACTTTTAATTAATTCATCGTACGAAATATTTGTAAATAAGCGTAACGCAGCTGGATGAAAAATGATGCAAACTTCATCTAAAGAAGCATCAATGCTTACATTAAGATTAGATTCGTGAAATCCTGATAAATAACTTTTGTATGTAGCATTTCCTTTTAAGGTAAAAAGATGTTTGTTTGTTTTATTCTGTTCGAGAATGATTTTATTCTGTTTGTAAATGGCAAGACACAAATTGGTGTTAGGGAAAGTTGAATAGTCAATCTTTTCATCTTTTTTAGATTTGAAAAGGATGAAATACTGAACGATATTTTTTAATTCAGGATGATGAGGTTGTATAATTTCGGTTTTCATAAACGTACACGTAATAAAATCAATTTTAGCGAATAACACGTTGATAGCGTGTTCTATTCTATAGACGCTTTTGTTTGATGTATGTTACCTGTAAGTTCGAATTATTTTAATATTATGCTTGAGGAATTAAAAATTATATGCAAATCCTGCATTTCCATATATGTTATACATTTTGAATGAAATGGCTTCGAAATTCTTTTTGAAAACCTGTTTGTGAGCCATTGTTACATCAAAAAATAAACTGAAATGATTCTTTAATTTATATTCAGTTCCTAGTTGGCTTCCAAATTGAAAAGGACTTAAATAATCAGAAAAATCGTACAAACCTTTTGCTGTGTTTTCAAATGTTGTAGGTTCACCGATTGGACTTCCTTCTCTAAAAACACCATCGTAAATATATCCTGAAAAAGATTTATCAATCAAGGCAGAAAAGTAAAATCCGCCATATAAATTCCATTTTGTAGACGCGTTCCATACCAATAGAACCGGCATAGAGACATAAGCATTATCCATTTCGGTAATGACATGTCCTGTAAAAAAGCCTTTGGTTTGTGCTCCAGTATCGTTTTGTATTTGTGTGTAATAGTTCTTTACTTTCGCTTGTGTTTTCATTCCACGACCTTCTACGTTTAATCCGACACGAACACCTAATTCACGTTTATCGTTGAGCCACTTTGTTGCATTTATACCTATTCCTAATTGCAAAGTAGGGTTATAGCTTTCAATTTTTCGGATTTCAGCAGGCATTCCAATCGGTGAAGCTCCTCCAATGTGGGTACGTCATATCCTC